>JBASTI010000032.1:0-8200 GCA_049274815.1 Candidatus Spechtbacterales bacterium
CTGGTGCAATTTATTACGCTGCGGAGAGGGTGGGATTTGAACCCACGATACCTTGCGGTATGCCGCCTTTCCAAGGCGGTGCACTAGGCCACTATGCGACCTCTCCTTCTATTTCATGCCTCGCAGAGCCGCAACTCTTTCTTCTACCGGCGGGTGGGTCATAAATAGCTTTATAAACCAGCTAGCTTCGCTGCCGCGACGGTCTCCCTTGAAAGGGTTTTCAAAATAAAGATGGGCTGTGGCGTTGTTCGCGACACGAAGTGGAGTCGGGTCTCCGGAAATTTTTTCAAGCGCGCGCGCAAGGCCTTCCGGATAGCGGGTAAGGAGCGCCCCGGACGCGTCAGCAAGAAACTCGCGCTTTCTTGATACGGCTAATTTAATAACTTGCGCGAGAATCGGCGCGATAATCATTACCGCAATACCAACAGCCATCAATATCGCTCCCGCTTGTCCGCCGGAATCACGCGAACTTCGGCGTCCCCCAGACATACTGCCCCAGAGTAGATTCCTAAACATTAAATCCGCGGCCAAGATGACAATCCCCGCAAGCACCACAACAACCGTAGAGACGAGCATATCCCGATTCCCAATATGGCTCATCTCATGCGCAAGCACTCCCTCAAGCTCTGTTCGCTCAAGTCCATTTAGTAGTCCGCGTGTTATCGCGACAACCGCGTGCTTTGGATTTCTTCCTGTGGCGAAAGCGTTCATTGCCTCCTCTTCAATAATATACACTCGCGGCATAGGAAGGCCCGCGGTTATAGAAAGATTTTCCACAATACGGTAAAGCTCCAGCGCGTCCTCTTTCTTTATCGGCTTCGCGCGAGTCATGGCGAGAACAAGCTTGTCTGACCACCAGTAGGATCCTACACTCATCAAAATACTAAAAAATATCGCAATATATAAAATACCGGGACTCCCCCACCAGTAGCTAAAAAACCAGCCAAAACCAATGATAAAAAGCAGGAATGCAGTTATCAGCAGCCAAGTTTTTCGGATATTTGAATCTTTGTTGGTGTAGAGATTGGCCATTAAACAAATCCGTGCGATTTAAGTTCTTCAATCGCGTCTTCAAGAAGTATCATACCGTCCGCTCGCGATGTTTTCATAGTGTCGCGTATGCCCTGCAATTTTCCCTCTTGGATCAGATTTCGAACAGCATCGTTGGCAAGGAGTATTTCAAACGCAGCCACGCGTCCCGTACCATCCTTACGCGGAAGCAAACGCTGGGCAATGGCGCCGCGCAACGCGTGGGCAAGCTGATTGCGGATCTGCCGATGATGGGATGCGGGGAAAGCGTTGATGATGCGATTGGGAATTTGAGAAGCATATGCGGCATGGAGTGTGGAGAATACCAGATGCCCGGTCTCTGCCGCACGTAAGGCGAGACGCATAGTCACCGTATCTCGCATTTCTCCCACAAATATTACATCGGGGTCTTCGCGAAGGACGCTGCGCAAAGCGTTTTTGAAAGTAGGCACGTCGCCATCTTCTCTTCCTACCTCCCGTTGTTTGACAAGTGATTTTTTGTTGACATAGATATATTCAACCGGATCCTCGATTGTTACGATATGGAAAGCGTGCTGGGCATTGAGCGCATCGATCATTGCGGCAATTGTCGTGCTTTTTCCGCTTCCCGTAGGACCCGTTACGAGAAATAATCCCTCGGGTTCATCTAGGAAACGATTGATAAGCGCTTCGGGAACACCGAGCGACTCGTATGAGGGGACATTGAGAGGAAGCGAGCGAAACGCGAAATTTAATTTGCCTTGCACATAATAGACATGTCCGCGAAATCGCAGGCCTTCGCTATGCGTAAATGAGAAATCGACATCCTGCCGCGCATTGACTCGCCCAAGTTGCTGAGACGAAAGAAGGGACTGCGAGATTTCCTCCACATCCTTCCCTTCAATAACCTTTTGATTTTTATCTTCAATAAGCTTGCCCCGGATACGCAAAAACGGCTTGTATCCCTCACCGCAGTGGAGGTCCGATGCGTCGCTTTCTTTTACCAGGGAAAATAAGTGATCTAACAACTGCATGGTTTCTAAAACTTAACCGCAGGCGTCTCACGCACTCCCTCAACCTCGACCTCGAAAAGTTCTGCCTGCTTAAACTTGAATATTTTTGCCATTAAGTTGGGCGGAAACGATTCTATTTTTGTGTTTAGCGTCATTACGGTATTGTTATAAAATCTGCGCGCGGCCATTATTTTGTCTTCGGTATCCCGGATTTCACGCTGAAGCTCCACAAAATTGCTAGATGCCTTAAGGTCGGGATAATTTTCCGATACCGCGAACAACGTCTTGAGGGCGCCGGTCAGCATATTTTCCGCTTCCTGAGTTTCGCGCTGGGTTTTCGCGCCCAAGGTGGCGGTACGGGCGTTCGTAACACTTTCGAGCACTCCCCGCTCATGCGCCATGTAACCTTTTACCGATTCAAGGAGATTAGGGATTAAATCGTGCCTTCGCTTAAGCTGGACATCGATATCGCTCCACGCCTCTTTCGTCCGATTGCGCAGGCTAATAAAGCCATTGTATGTCCAAACTAACCAAAGAATTATAAATACTATTAAGCCAATAACAATATATGTGATGTTCATGGGTTTAATTAATTTTAACTACTAGTTTGCTGTGTCATAAGTTGTAAATACATGAATCTGCTACAATTCGCATTTCCATTTATCTATTATACGCCGCAAACGGCCCGACGTAAAGTCGAGCCGTTTTTTATTTTCATAAAGGGGAATAAGGGGAAGCAAGAAGAAAAACTAGTAATCCATTCCTCCCATACCGCCGGGCATCCCGCCGCCCCCTTTGCCTTCTTTTTCTTCGGGAAGCTCGCTCACAGCGGCTTCGGTCGTTAAAATCATACCCGCGGCAGAAGCCGCGTTTTGCAGAGCGACCCGAACAACCTTTGCTGGATCTATGACACCGGCAGCTCTAAGATCCTCGTATACGCCGGTAGCCGCGTTAAAACCAAAACTTCCTTTCCCCTTTTTTACCTCCGCGACCACTACAGCGCCATCCACCCCGGAGTTTTCAGCGATTTGGCGAAGCGGCGCTTCAAGCGCCTTTTTTAAAATATTAAGTCCTACTTTTTCTTCGCGAGATGTGCCGCGCACAACCTCCAGGGCCGCTAACGCCCGAATCAAAGCCACACCGCCGCCGGGAACAATCCCCTCCTCAATGGCCGCGCGAGTTGCGGCAAGAGCGTCCTCAATTTTATCTTTCTTTTGCTTCATCTCAACCTCTGTCGCCGCTCCAACTTTGATTACAGCGACTCCGCCTGCCAATTTCGCGAGCCGCTCCTGAAGCTTTTCCTTATCAAAGTCAGAATCGGTTTGCTCAATCTGAAGCTTTATCTGGCGCACACGTTTATCAATTTCAGATTTTACGCCCTTGCCTCCCACAATTGTTGTATTTTCTTTTGTGCAAACAACACGGTGCGCTTGTCCCAAAGCTGTAAATTCCGCATTCTCAAGTTTAAGACCGCGCTCCTCGGAAATCAATTCCGCGCCGACCACAGTCGCGATATCCGCGAGCATTTCTTTTCTGCGGTCGCCAAACCCGGGAGCTTTGACGGCCAAGGTATTAAATATTCCACGAAGCTTGTTTACAACAAGAGTAGCGAGCGCCTCTCCCTCCACTTCCTCCGCAATTATAACAAGATCTTTTTTCCCCATCTTTGCCATCTTTTCCATAAGAGGGACAATGTCATTTATGGAAGAAATTTTTTGTTCAGTTACCAAAATATAGGGATCATTAAACACGGCTTCCATTCGCTCGGCGCTTGTGATCATGTAAGGGGAAATATATCCTTTATCAAACTGCATCCCTTCAACAAGTTCTTTGGAAAGGCCAAATGTTTGCGATTCCTCAACAGTAACCACGCCATCCTTGCCGACTTCACTAATAATATCGGCGATCAAGTTGCCCATATCGCTATCTTCCGCGGAAATCGTAGCGACTTGAGCAATTTCCTCCTTTTTTCCGGAAACCTTAACGGCAACCCTCCCAAGCTCCGCGACAACAGCTTCAACGCCCTTGTCGATGCCACGTTTAATCGCAATAGGATTTGCGCCGGCTGTTACATTTTTTACTCCCTCGGCTACTATTGCCTGGGCGAGGACCGTTGCGGTTGTAGTGCCGTCTCCGGCAACATCGTTCGTTTTATTGGCTACTTCTTTTACAAGTTCTGCTCCCATATTTTCTAATTTATCGGGAAGCTCTATTTCCTTTGCGATAGTCACGCCGTCATTTGTAATGATAGGAGACCCAAAACCTTTATCCAAGAGCACATTGCGGCCCTTGGGGCCAAGTGTTACCCTTACCGCGTTTGCGAGTTTATCAACGCCTCTTTTTAAAGCTTGTCGGGCGTCTTCAGAATAAGTTATTTGCTTTGCCATATATTTATTCAAGTATTGCTAAAATATCATCTTCTTTTGCGACAAGATATTCCTTGTCATCGACCTTGACTTCATTTGGACCATATTTCGAAAAAAGTACGACATCGCCTTTTTTAACTTCCATGGGCACTCTCTGCCCCCTTAGGTTCAAACGGCCGGGTCCAACGGCCACGACCTTCCCCTGCTCCGGTCTTTCTTTTGACGCGGTATCAGGAAGCACAATTCCTCCCCTTGTTTTTTCCTCCTCCTTCATTGGCGTAAGGATCACATGATCTCTAAGCGGTTTTAATTTCATACTCGTATAAAATTAATTCTAATATTTTTTGCTTTTATCAAACATGACCTTTGACTGATAATTTTAATCTACACTACACTATAGGAAATATGGAAAAAAATGTCAATACAATATAAAAAGCGGCCATATCTCACAAAAGAAGTGATGGAAATGGCCGCTATGCATCGAGGCGTGGTTTTTACGGATACCCGGATTGGTAGAGCTCGGAAAGCTTGCCGAGCAAGGCCCAACTTCCTATGGCAATACCGTTACCGCTCGTTTTATCTCGCAGTAGTATAAATCCGAGCACTTTCATTCCATCGCCACTGTCCCCCGGGACGATCAGCGGACTGCCGCTATCGCCGGGAACAACTCTATTGCGAACGAAGATGTAATTTTTAAGAAGTAAATTTTCGGCCAAAGCTATTCGGCGCATATCTCCAGAATTTATCTCGCTAATAAAGACAGCTTCCTCGTAAACCCGCGAATTCGTACCATCAAAACCGAAGTAGAGATGCGATGATATCTGCGTGGCATTGAAATTTGGGGGCTCTGCAGCCATGGCTAGGGTAGGAAGCGACAAGGCGGGTGGAATATCTAAAATCACGAGATCGAGCTCTGGAAATTCACCCAGACCACTCGTGGGGGTTTCGCGCGTATCTCCGTTGCGAAGGTCCACAACAGATACAGTAAGCGCTTCCTTAAACCCCGGCTTTGGATCCGTCTGGCCATAGTAGAAAGCATGGCGAGCGACTACAATCTTTTTTCCGAAAGCGCCCAAGTCCACAGCCGTTCCAATTGTCCCCCAATGCTTAGATATTATTTCGTCTCTTGGGACGAACGGCGGGACTTCTTCGCCGAAAAAATATTCGAGGTCTACGGCCGTTCCCTGAAATTGAAACTGTACCTCAACTATTGCTTCGCGCGCTTCGGGATGCGCATCCATCCCTCGCAACTGGTCGCTTAGGTCATTAAGAAAACGTCTCTGTTGTAAAAACGCAGAATTCAGCGCGTCAAATTTTGCCGTCAGCTCGTCGCACTCTGGCCACCCAGACGGAGAAACCTGCGGCTCCCTTGGTTCGACTGTGGGTTCGACCGTGGCATCAAGTGCGCCGCCGCCAATAAAAAGGAAAAATAGTGGCGCCAGAATCAACAGAAACAACTCTTTCTTCATTTCAACCCTCCGCTTTAAGTAGTATTGCGTTGTCAAACAACGACACAATACTATATCACATGCCCTATACTTTTGTCAATATAGAAAAAGGGGTGACACTATACTATAATGTAAGTATGAAGTTTGATATTATAGGATCATTTGTTATTGGGTTTTTAATCGCGGTGTTTTTTTTGATACTCGCCTACACTACCATAACCATCTTGACTTCGGGCGAGGCGCCACCGCCTTATTACTGGACCGCTCTCGTCATATTCCCAGCGCTTTCGGTTGCCGGGCTCGTTTTAGTCCGCGACCTTAAGAACCGCCTCGCGGGCCCGCCCGCCATGGCGGGCATCTTTGCCCTCGGTTATCAATTTTATAAATTTATTCTAGTTGGCGTTCTAAATACGCTTCTTGATTTAGCGGTTCTTAACGGCCTTATCGTACTTACGGGCATAGCAATCGGATGGCACTTCAGTTTGTTTAAGGGAGCATCCTTCACAATCGCCGTTGTCAATAGTTATTTCTGGAATAAATTCTGGACATTTAGAAAAAAGGGGGGGGTGGGCGCCTCGGAGTTCGGCCAGTTTCTCGCGGTCAGCTTAGTAGGGCTTGGAATAAATGTCGGAGCGGCTTCCCTGCTCGTAAATGTTGTCGGGCCCAAAGGAGATATGGATCCTCAACTTTGGGCAAATGTCGGCGCGGTAGCGGCTATTGCCTTTTCAACAATTTGGAATTTTATCGGATACAAATTTTTTGTTTTTAAAAAGACATGATTACTGGAATTATAATCGGTTTAATCTTGCTAGGCGCTCTGATCGGCGCGGTGTATTTTATATTCATAAGACGAAAGGTTGAAAAATATGATTCGCTGGAGAAGAATTTTGAAAATTTTGCCGCGAATCTCATGGAGGAAAAAATAAAGAATTTCATGAATATCGCCTCGATGTCATTTAAAGAACGGGAGGAAAAGGTACATCGGATTTTTGAGCAGATTCAAAGAGAGCTTCGGGAGCATCGCCAGTATGCCGATTCCCTTGACAAGGAGAGGATAAAGACATACTCCGAGTTGAAGCACGGAATTACGTCGCAAGCCGAGCTTACGGAGCGTTTGCGCACTTCCACTGACAAACTAAACAACATTTTATCAAACAGCCGCCTGCGCGGGCAGTTTGGGGAACGCGTGGCAGAGGACATACTGAAAGCGGGAGGCCTTATTGAAGGGACTCATTATGTAAAGAACAAGGCACAGGAGACGGTATCTACCCGGCCAGATTTTAGTTTTCTTCTGCCTGATAGCCACAGGATAAATATGGATGTGAAATTTCCGCTTGATAACTTTTCGAGGATGATAGAAGTTGAAGGAGAGGAAGATCAAAATTTCAAGAAAGCATTTTTACGGGATATAAAGGAAAAAATAAAAGAAGTCACGACTCGGGAATACATAAACCCGAATGAAAATACTCTGGATTTTGTAATTCTATTTATTCCCAATGAACGCATTGCCTCCTACATCCACGAAAATTTTCCGGAAATTTTTGATATGGCCGTATCAAGCAAAGTAATACTTACATCGCCTTATAATTTAATCAGTTTTGTAAGCATGGTGCAAAGAGCATTTCAAAATTTTTACCAAAAAGAGCACATACGCGACATTCTGCTTTTGATAGGAGAATTTTCCGGCCGCTACGACCTTTTCAAAAAAAGATTCCAGGAAATAGGGAAGAGCATCGATAAGTCAAAAAACGCCTACGAAGATATAGCGGAAAAAAGCTTCAAGATGCTGGACTCGACGATAGGGAAGATTGACAAGCATCAGAAGGGCCTGCCCGCCGATAAGGTGGGTTCACCCGCCGAAAGGCTTGAATAAAGTTTTCGTATGTGCTAATTTAGCTCTATGTTCGCAATTATAAAAACCGGGGGTAAGCAGTATATCGTCAGTCCCGGCGATAAAATAAAGGTAGAGAAACTTGATGCCACCGAAGGCAACGAAGTTGTTTTTGATAACCTGCTTCTTGTATCTGATAAGGACACTCTCGTCGGCACTCCTTTTGTTGACGGATACAAAATCACGGCAAAGGTTTTGCGTCAGGGAAAAGGAGAAAAAATAATTGTCTATAAGTATAAGCCCAAGAAACGCTATCACAAAAAGCAGGGCCATAGACAGCTCTATACTGAAGTTGAGATTTTGCGCATAGAGAAGGGAGGGACGAGTGAGAAAAAAAGCGAAGCGAAAAAAGTTGCTACGAAACCCCTCGACGCGGCTCGGGGCAAGTCAGCGGCTGACAAAGAAGCTAAATCGGCGCCCAAACAAGTCGCGAAATCCGCCGCCAAAAAGAAAGTTTCGACCGCAGCAAAGAGG
>JBASTI010000033.1:0-2148 GCA_049274815.1 Candidatus Spechtbacterales bacterium
CATGACTATCGCTATCATCCTGAAATTATTGAGGAAGCCAATAAAATAATAGGGTCATTTTTAGATAAATATCCAAGCTAAATCTATGAAAACAATTTTGGTTGATGCAGTAGACGCCTTTGTTATCGAAATCGAGAACGGTTTTGAAATTTTTGAGCCAATGCGGAAAATGCTGGATGAGTTTCCGAATAGAAAAATTATTTTGACTGGAGCAAACGATGAGCAATTTAAAAAATTTGGTTTGAATAAAATGCCGTACGAAGTTTTTACGCTCAAACATAATCCTGAAAAAACCGATCCAAAATACTACGAGCTAATGCTCAAAAATTTCAATTTGAATTCAGAAGATGTTGTTTATTTCGAGCATAATCCCGAGGCGGTCGAAAGTGCTCAATCAGCCGGTATCAAAACCCACTTTTGGGATAATGAGAAAAGACCATTGCGAGAATTAACAATTTTTTTGGAGTATAATACCTAAATGCCGCCGGATTTTTTCGCCGAAATGCCAGAAGCGAGGGCATGGCGGAAAGATCCGCTATGAGAAAAAGTCAAAGATTTTTCTGTGGATAAACATACTCGGTTTTGTGCTTAAGCATCATCCAGACCACGTTGACCAGCTGTCTTCGCAGACAGACCAAGGCCTGCGATTTTGATTTACCTTCTGATACTTTTCTTTTGAAATATGCTTGTGCGGCCGTATTGCCCATACGTGATATTTGAGACAATGCCATGCGGTGAAATGCCCGATTGAGACGGCGATTGCCACCTCTCGTTTTTCTCCAACGCACCGTTTTCCCCGACGAGCACTCTCGGGGCGCGCATCCCGCATATTTGGCAAGTCGAGCGGGAGAGTGGAAGCGCGATATATCCCCAATCTCCCCAATAATCTCTCCGGCAATGACGATGCCGCAACCGCTTGCAGTCTGTATCGTATGCCCCGATTCTTTGATGAGCGTCTCAAGTTCTTTTTCAAGCTCTTGAATCTCCTGCCGTATATCCATGAGCCGCCGCACCTTGCGCTTCATGGAGCGCATGAGGAACGGCGACACATCTTTGGGACGGGACTTCATCCAATGGCGCAGAGCTTTGATGGAGAATGGGTCTTTGAATTCGTTTGCGTACTCGGTGTTGAAAATCCGATAGAGGAGCGTATGGACTTGATTCTTGAGCCGTGTCCGCTCTTTGACCAAATGTTCCCGATCAAGAGATATATCTCTGATATTCTTGGCCGTTTCCGCCTCTTTTGTTAGAGTGTATGCGGGGAGGTTGTCAATCTTTCTGATCATGACTTCTGCCACCCCCTGCGCATCCAGAGAGTCATTTTTCTCTGGATGCGTTGCGCGTTTACGGGCATGATCCACGAGAATGGGAGCAATGGCACGCACCGGTAGCCCTTCCTCAATCAGGAATGAAGAAAGTCGTTCACCCCAACTGTGGACATCCTCAAGGCCAAAGGAGGGAGAGAGGCCAATGCGTTGGGCTTCTCCCCGCGTTCTCTCAATCAGGGATACAAAATCATGCGCCTCATTTCCGATCTTCATTTCAAATATCTTTTCCCCAAACGGCGTGAGGCCAACCGCCGTGTGGGTATCTTTATGGACGTCAATGCCCACAAACAATGTTTTGGAGCGTTCGCATGTATTCATACGATTAAAAGTTAGTTGATAAAAAGTTGTGCGTGGTTGAATCCCCAGTATGCGAGAGTCATGTTCCCCCCAAGGGGGAGCGACTATCCGCTATCTGTTCATTGCCGTGCACAGGAGAGGTCTAGTGCAATCCCTCGTGAGTCGTTACCATGTGTATGGCCGACAGGGTGTGGGAATGAAATGCTAAACCTCACCTCTACACTCTACCGGACTGATCTGTCTTCGGCGAAAAAGAAAAGCCCAGTAGAGATTTCTCTCATACTGGGTGTGGGGAGGAATGCGGGCGGGTTTCGGACTGGGGCTTTCTGATTTCAAAAATTCGCCGCTGGATTTCATATTTTGCAGAAGCAAAAAATAATTATAAGTTTTTTGCTTCACAAAATTCGCCGCAGAACTCAAAAATGGAGTTGTGCTTGCCTGTATCCTTGAGAGAGAAGAGTTAAGATAGAATCGGAGACGATCATGCTTGCCTTAGCTTCAAGCTACCGGCGGGGAATATCGC
>JBASTI010000034.1:0-1863 GCA_049274815.1 Candidatus Spechtbacterales bacterium
CGACAACTGTCGTTCTGGACATACAGGTACATGTTGGCCGCACAGGGGCCTTGACTCCGATTGCGCATCTTAAACCCGTGGAAATTGGCGGAGTTACCGTAAGTAGGGCGACGCTCCATAATCAAGATGAAATAGAGCGTCTTGATGTAAGAATCGGGGATACCGTGATTGTCGGAAGGGCAGGAGATGTTATCCCGGATGTTATTAGCGTCATAAGGGATTTGCGTTCGGGAAAGGAAAAGAAGTTCAAAATGCCCCTAGAATGTCCCGTGTGCGCCGAGTTGCTCACAAAGACCGAAGGGGTGATACTGCGATGTGTCAATAAAAAGTGTCCAGCGCGATCACGCGAATACCTATATTTTTTTGTTTCAAAACGGGCATTTGATATTGAACGTATTGGGCCTAAAATTATTGATCAGCTTGTCCTTACGGGGCTTATCTCAACTCCGGCGGATTTATTTGATTTAAAAGAAGGCGATTTAATTTCCCTTGAAAGATTCGGGGAAAAATCCGCGGGCAACATAATAAAGGCAATCGAAATAAGCAAAGATATACCGCTTGACCGTTTTATTTACGCGCTTGGTATACGGTATGTAGGCGAAGAGACCGCGGCTGATCTTGCGCAATATTTTGGGAGCATTGATAATATAGAAAATGCAAGCGAGGACGATATAAAAAATATCCCCGATATTGGCCCGGTGGTCGCGAAAGAGATTATGAGTTGGTTCAAAAGTCGGCGCAACCGAGATTTTGTGCGTACGCTTGGCGAAAAAGGCGTGCGAGTAGAAAAGCCCAAGCATATAGGCGCTAAATTAAAGGGCAAAACCTTTGTCTTTACGGGGACTTTTGAGAAGTTAACTCGTCAAGAGGCGGAGAGAAAGGTGCGGATGCTGGGCGGAGATCCCTCCGACTCTGTCTCGTCTCAAACTGATTACGCGGTTGTTGGTGAAAGTCCAGGATCAAAGTATGATAAAGCAAGAGAACTTGGCGTAAAGATATTGTCCGAAGAAGAATTTTTGAAAATGATCTAACATAAACCCATATGTCTAAAAAACTTACAATTGAAGAAGTGGAGCATATCGCAGAACTTGCGCACATTGGGATTTCTGATGAGGAGAAAACAAAACTCCAGGAGGATTTGGGGTCCGTTTTGGATTATGTAGATAAATTGCAGGAAGTTGATGTGTCCGCGGTGCAGCCGATTTTTCACATTACCGGTCTTGAAAACCAAGTTCGCGAAGACGAAAACGGTTCAACCCACGCGGACCCCAAAACCCTTATTGATATGGCCCCCGAAACAAAGGACGGGTATGTGAAGGTGAAGCAAGTGTTGGCAAGGTAGCTGAAGATTTGAGCTTTTGGGATATTTTGGGTATGCTGGATACATGGAGCGGTTTACCATTAACCAAATTCATAAGCAGTTGGTCGATAAGGAAATTTCCTGCAAAGAGCTGGTGCAGGGATTTTTAGATGTAACTTCAGAAAAGGATAAAGATATCCACGCGTACCTAGAGGTCGATCGCGCGGGGGCGATCGCGCGGGCGGAAGAGGTCGACGCGAAAATAAAAAAAGGGGAGAAAATCGGGGAACTCGAGGGCCTTCCGATCGCGGTAAAAGATAATATACTTACCAAGGGTTTTAAGTGTACTGCCGGCTCAAAGATGTTGGAAAATTATAAGGCGCCGTACGACGCGACTGTTGTTCGAAAAATAAGAAGCGCAGGCGTAATCATTATCGGCAAGACGAATCTTGATGAATTTGCCATGGGTTCTTCCACGGAAAACTCGGCTTTTGGGCCCACGAAAAATCCGCATGACCCCAAAAGAGTTCCGGGGGGTTCTTCGGGAGGATCGGCGGCCGCGG
>JBASTI010000035.1:0-28068 GCA_049274815.1 Candidatus Spechtbacterales bacterium
GAAAGAACCTTGTACGGAGATAGGTTGAAGTTCAGCATGCTGCGATCTTTTACTTCTACGCGGTCGTGATCGTAGACTACGTTAAGATCAAACTCCAAAACATCTCCGATATAAATAAAGCTTTCGTTATGGGAAACAAACTTCCCAATCGCTACAATTTTACTAGCATCGTTATCGGGATTATCTTTCGCCAACCTACCGCACACTGCGCCACTCTCGTCTCCGCCAACCCCCCAATTCCACAAAAGGAGGCCGCCGAAAACAAGGGCAATAAGCAGAGGCGCAAAAACCAAAACTTTTCTCGCTCTTTCCGCCATCTCGGCACCTCCTTTTTTCTAGTTTACGCGCTTGTTCTGTATTTTTCCGAAAAACACCTAGTCATTTCCCTTACATAATCAGAAAACTCGGGCTTTTTTAGATTAATCCACGGCATATTCTGCCTTTTAAGGAATCCCCCGAGGCGCGCTTCGCGCTCTGTAAAAGCCGCTTCTTTTTGAGCAAAGGCCTTTTTGCCCGTGGAAACAGTTCCCGCTTCTTTGCCTTCACCCACATCTATCCCCGAAATCTCCGCGTTGCTTTTTTGAAGCTCGCGCCAAATCCATGAAGTGTCTATGAGTACAGGAATCAAATCTACTCTGGCATTCCTGCACTCTCCAAAAAACGCATTATAGTCCTCTGGTCCCTCATAAAAGTCGCTTACGAAGAAAACCAAGGATCCCCGGCGTAAATCCCTGAACGCGTTAGTCCTGGAAACAGGAATTCCCCAAAAATCCGCCGCCCCTTGGATCAAGTCCGAGAACAGCTCCACCGCGTCTCGCGCGGCCTTTGCGGTAATCGGGTAGAACTTCCCCGTAGGCGTTATAGATGACCCCACATCAAAAATCAACCGTATTGCCATTCGCCGCTCGCCAAAGAATTCTTTCGTCATAAGCTCCCCGCGGAAAAAACTCGGCCGATGTATGCTACGCAGTTTATCTCCCGGCTGATAGGGCCTTATATGGGATATATCCCCTCCTTGTCCCAAAAACACCGAACCCCATATACCCGCAATTTCGCTTTTAGAACGAAGAAGTGTAGTGAAATCAAAATACGCTTTGCCGGCCACTGCTTACCTTGCCCCATTGTACATTTTTTCGTTGGCCCGATTAAGCGCCATTCTGACTACTTCTTTCCTTTCGTGCCTTGAAAAATCCTGGGCGTCCATGCGGTGAGGCAGAGCAAATTCTGCAACCCACCGAATATGCTCTGGGGTTACAAAATCGTCTCCCTGTAAAAAAGCGAAGGATCTTGCGTGAGTAAGAAGATCGTTTCCGCCGCGAACAATGGAAGTATCGCGGATATCTTCTCTGTTTTTTACGCTTTCTATATCGGAAAAATCTGGGGCAAGCTGACGCACAGCACGAATTCCAAATTGCCGGATACTAGAATCAATATATAGGCGCCCTGCTATTTCATTCTGTAAATCTAAAATCTGATCTCGTGCGCAAATTTCTGGCAACTTAGAATTCAAAGAGGTGAAATCTGTGTTAATGCGAGCAATTTCTATTTGCTCATCTTCATCCGGCCAGTCAGAAAAGAACGATAGAGAAAATCTGTCCCTCTCTTGCAGGCGCAGAGGTGCCGCGTCTCCGTAACTTGCGGGGTTTTCAGTAGCGATTACCACAAAAGGGGAATCGAGTATTAGCGTATCATTTTGTATTGTCACAAGACGCTCTGCCATCGGAGCAAGAAGCGCGGCGCGGGTTCTGGGAGAAAATCTATTTAGCTCATCGGCATGGAATATGTTGGTAAAAATAGGCCCCCTTATAATTTCGTCTGTTCTTGGATCCTGATACCCAAGAATGTCAGAGGGCAAGGGCTCTCCATTGCCATCCATGCGATGATATCCCAAGCCAAACATGGGAGCTATAAGCCCCGAAATCCTTGATTTTCCCGTACCGGTTTTACCGATTATGAGCATATGTCCAGTCGTATTAAGGCCTATGCTTATAATACAAAGAAAAATACAGGTAATGAGATCGTCATACCCTACAAAAAGTTTGTGGAGCTCCTTTCTAGCCCTACTAAATATCTCGCGTCCTTCGTCAAGAGAAATACTCATTTCTTTCACCTCAACAAATCAGATTATATTTTGCTGTCAAGGAACTCCACTTTATACCACTTACTAAGAGATTCGTAAAGTTTTTTATTTGGACATGCGCTTCATATGCGCCCGAGAGGATTTGAACCTCTAACCCTTGCGGGATGGGGTCCTAAACCCCACGCGTATGCCAGTTCCGCCACGGGCGCGGCATACATTTCATTATACTCAAAAATCAACCCCGGTCAATCCAAATTCAACGGCTCACCGCGCGGTGAGCCGTTGAATTTGGATTATTTACCTTATCTACGACAGTATCCCCATAACTACTCCCGGTATTATTCTTGAAAGAAGCGCTATTACAATACCCACAAGCGCCGCCGCTATCATCTGTCCTGCTTTTTTCTGATTTTCGGAATTCGTGCCCGAAGTCGCCCACATAAACCCGGCCACAAGAATGAACACAAACGAAATCGAAATTAGAATAAAAAAGATCCATCCCGCGACAGAGTTTATTGAATTTACAAGACAGATCAAGCCCCATTTATTTTCGATAGCCCTCAGGGCATTGACATCCTGTATCGCTGCATAAGGGCCTCCTTGACCGCCTGCCGATTTAAATTTTGCGGCTGCGCCTCCGGCTACTATGCCGCCAGATTTCATTTGCGGTGATATGGTCGAGCCCTCTTTTATACTTACAATGCTGTCAGTACCGATAGCTGAAGAGGACTGAAAAGGAATTTCGATATCCAGATTACTAGAAAGCTTACAGCTCTCCTTAATATCCGCAGTTTGCGCGCTAACAGGCACAGCGAAAAATCCCCCAAACAAAAACAGAGTAATTGTGGGAAAAATTACAAGTTTAGCTAAAAATTTTACCATAAAAACTTACGCTAGTCCTCCGGTCTTTCTTACGCCAATATTCCGATTAACACGGCAGGTATAATACGCGCAAGGATTGCGATGACTATACCCACAAGCGCTGCCGCAATCATAGCGCTTGCCTGCTTCTGCTTCTCCGGTTCGCCCCTTCCTGTCATCCACATAAAGCCGGCAATAAGTATAAATATGAACGCGATGCTTATGAGTATGAAGAATAGCCAGTCGGTGACAGCGTTTACTGTGTTTACAAGACATATAGTGCCCCATTCTTTAACAGTAATAGTGATAGTTGGTCCTCCCATCGTAGCTCCGCTGATGGCAGTAGTGCCGTCCTGAACTGTAGTCCCCTTTAAAATATTGGTTTCTTTTATCTTGATGTCTCTTGCAAGCGTACAGCTTTCCTGTATTTTTGTTTGCGCGTACGAAGGTAAAGCGGCGAATACGCTTAACAGCAAAAATGCTGCCAGTATAAATGCCGGTATTAATAATGAAATATTTAATGTTTTTGTCATTTTAGTGTTTTTTATTTTTTAATTCTCCCTGGAGATTAAAAACTACTGATTCGACCATTTTTATAATTATAACAAAATTCTTCAAAGTGCAATCTGTGGACAAACTAAACTACGCGAATAGTCCCGTAATGACCCCGACCAGAACCTTTGCCAAAAGCATTATCGCGTATCCTATGGCTGCGTATTTTATTACCTCCACGGCCTTCTTTCTCTGATCCGGAGAGACTCCCGAAACCATAAATTGAATCGCCGCGTACAGTATCAAAAGAACGATTATCGGCGCGGTTATAACCAAAAGCCAGTTTATTATGGAGGTAATAAGCGCTTCAAAACTTTGCGTGCCTAGGGGATTTGGAAGAGAAAGTGTCTGCTCGGCGAACACAAAAACGGGCAAGAACATAAGAATATATGGGATAATTTTTTTCATAATTTCATTTGTTAATTTTGTATCTTTTGTATAACAACCGTCACCCTTGCCGCCGCGTCTTCAAGCGCCTCCTCGGTCGTTCGCTCGCCAACCTCCGCCGATTTTATCATATCTTGCAGTATAGTCTCTGTCGCGGAAGAGTCTCCCATATACCAGGATCGCGCGGAAATAGTCTGGTTCGCAAAATGCCGAAGCTCCGTATCTTGCTGCTGCCATAGTATCAGATCTCGCCTGGCTGTCGGAAGTTTTGCTTTGGTCAAATACTTTTTGAGATTCTCCGGCTGTATTAGAAAGTCTATAAACTGCCAAGCGCTTGAAGCATTGGGAGAATTTTTTGAAACAGTAAGCCCCCAATAACTTGCGTAGTTTATATCCTCAACTCTGCCCTGAAGCTGGGGAACGGGAGCGGTCGCGAAATTGAGATGAGGCGCCTTGCTCATTATAACAGGAATTTGATGGGGATAATTTATCATCATAGCGACCTTGCCTTCAACGAACGCGTCTATTGAATAAGGTATATCCTTGTTCCAAGAATAAACGTTGCGGGTTTTGTCCGAAAAAGCGAGATAAAACTCAAGCGCCTCTTTGCCCGGGCTGAAACGACGCTGGCTCGCTCCTTCCCCCGCCCAAACCTGGTCATCAAATGTTGCTTCCGTTAGTAGCTCATTCGTCATACGAGCTCCTCCCTGCGCCATCAAGAGACCTACTATATCCGTGGAACGATTTATGTTGTCCGCTGTGCCCAGGGCAATACCTGAAATCTTTATTTGACCAGTATCATCAAACTGCGTAAAGAGCTTTGAGTAGTCGAGCAACTCCTCCCAGGTCTTTGGGGGCGAGGCGATATTGGCAGTATCAAAATAGTCTTTGTTGTAAAAAAGTCCCAATGTCTCTATGGCCAAGGGGAGGGCATACACAATTCTCTCTCCCGCTTGGGTCTCCCGCGCGAAATCAAATCCCATAACACTTGGGTATATAATCTTTGATTGCGCGACGGACGGAAGCGAGGATGGCGCGGGAAAAATGCGCTTTTGCTCCAATGGCAGCCAAGTATTGTGTATAGCAAAAATGTCTGGGGCCGTGCCATTGGCGAACGCGTCGCGCAATTTTTCGCGATATTCTATGGAACTTACCTTTGCATAATTTATTGTTATGTGCGGATTAAGTTTTTTATATTCAGTTATTAACTCTAAATATACGCTCTCGTCCTCAAACACGTTCCAAAATTCAAGGGCTAGGGGGGCGGGGCCCGTTGGACCCTGGAGCTTTTCCTTTTTTATGCCGGGCAACACTCCCTGCATCATCAAAAGCGCTACCCCCCCCAAAAGTAGAACAATAGATAACACAATTAATCTGTTTCTTTGGTACTTAAGCAATGCCATACGCGATTTACAATGAAAGCACCAATCCGTAGTGACTACTTCCGGCATTAAATTCTTTCTCAAGCACAAACCCCGCGCGTTTTAACAAATCTTTTAGTTCATTTTTTGATATCCTGTAATCGGCCTCGGGACCAAAGGACGCATCGCTATTCCATTCTATGACTACTATTTTTCCGCTTTTTTTAAGGATTCTCGCCGTTTCTTTTAATATAGCACCTTTAAGCTTTGATTGAAATAAAATATTCGCGAGAAAAACTATGTCCGTGGATCTATCCTTGAGTCCAGAGCCACTGTCTTTTTCAAGATTTGCCCTGATTATCTTGATGTTTAAAATTGAAAGAATCTTAGCCCTGCTCCGCACCGCGTCAAGAGCGCTCTCCCTAACATCAATCGCGTAAACCTCGCCCTCCCTTCCGACTTTTTTCGCAAGAGGGATAGTAAAATATCCCGCCCCGCAGCCAAACTCGGCAATCTTCATCCCTCTTTTTATATCTATATTGTCAAGTACTCCTTCCGGGCGCATGAAACCAATTAGATTCTTCATATGGAAAAATAAAATTTATACAACTACTGCCGAGGCCGCTTTATCCCCGACAGACAACTTCATTATCTTCACCCCCTGCGTGGATCTGCCCAGCATTGATATATTTTTAAGGCCGGTTCGTATTACATGACCCTTTTGCGATACAGCTATAAGCTCGTCATGGCCCTTATCTATAGCTAAGGCGCTAACAAGTCTGCCGGTTTTTGGAGAAATTTTCGCGGCTTTTATGCCCGAACCCCCCCTTTTCTGTACCCTGAAAAGAGAGGCGGCCGTGCGCTTGCCAAAACCGTTTTCCGACAAAATAAGCATGTGCTTAATCGAAGGATCTATGACAACCATGGAGATAACCTCGTCATCGGTTTTGAGGTTTATGCCACGCACGCCGCTAGCGGAACGGCCCATTGGGCGCACATCGGATTCGTGAAATCGTATCGCCTTGCCGTTTAATGTTGTGAGCACTATATCGTCTTTGCCATGCGTGACTCCTACCCACTTCAACGCGTCTCCCTTTTTGAGATGTATAGCCCCAAGGCCGGACTTTCGGACATTCGTAAAGTCCTCAATGGACGTCTTTTTAATTGTACCATGTTTTGTTGCCATTATGAGGAACTTCGGCGCCTCCCTCCGTTCGGGGGATGCCCCATCCAATCTTTCAAGCGACAAAACAGCATTAACAAAATCGTCCCTTAGAAGATCAAGAAAATTCACGAGCGCCCTTCCCCTGCCGATACGAGTTGATTTGGGGATCTCGTACGCGATACTTTGATATACCTTTCCCTGGGCCGTAAAGAACAAAAGGCGGTCATGCGTAGAGGTGTACAAAAAATGCTCAACCACGTCTTCGCCCTTGGTTTCCATGCCTATTATCCCCTTCCCTCCTCTATTTTGGCTTTTGTAGGCGCTCGGCGTAACCCTTTTTATATATCCTCCACGCGTAAGACTTATAATAGTCTCTTCTTTGGGTATGAGATCCTCTTCTTCTATATCCTCGGCGTCCTGGACAGCAATTCTTGTCCTGCGCTTATCTCCATATGTATCTTTTATCGCGGAAAACTCGTCTTTTATAAATTTAAAAAATGCCGCTTTACTTTTTAAAAGAAAGGTGAATTCCAATATTATCCTATTTTTTTCCTTTAGTTCGTCATCTATCTTTTTGCGCTCAAGGTTCGCGAGTGTCTGAAGGCGCATTTCAAGGATTGCTGTCGCCTGCTCGGGGGAAAACTTAAACATCTTTATCAAATTTTTATGGGCATCGTCTCTATCCTCTGATGCTTTTATCGCGCGTATTACCGCGTCAATCTTGGCAAGCGCTTTTTTTAGCCCCTCCAGGATATGAGCTCGCGCCATAGCCTGCGCCAAATCAAACTCTATGCGCCGGCGTACGACTTGACGCCTGTAATCAAGATATTTTTCAAGTACATCGCGAATACTTAGGACCTCGGGCTGAATACCATCTACAAGCGCGAGCATATTTAGGTGGAAGGTTTTTTGCAATTCAGTAAATTTATACAGGGAATTTAATATTTTTTGAGGATGGGCGTCTTTTTTAAGCTCAATAATTATACTCATGCCGGCTCTGTCGGATTCGTCGCGGATATCCCTTATCCCCTCAATCCTTCCGTCTTTAACGAGATCCGCGATTTTCTCTATTAGGACCGACTTATTCACCTGGTAGGGAATTTCGGTTATCTCTATTCTGTATTCTGATAACCCTCTTGATTCAATTTTTTTCGCGACCTCTTTGATTTCAACAACGCCCCGCATCACTATCGGCCCCCTTCCCTGCGCGTATGCTTCGCGCATGCTCTTTTTCCCAAACACAACTCCTCCGGTTGGAAAATCCGGCCCTTTTATAAACTTAAGGAGATCTGCCGTTGTGGCCTTGGGAGTATCTACCAAATAAATCAGCGCTTCCATCAACTCTGAAAGATTATGAGGCGGTATGTTCGTAGCCATACCAACCGCGATGCCCATGGTACCGTTCATGAGAAGCTGCGGAACTGCGGCGGGCAAAACTTTTGGCTCTTTCCTTGTCGCGTCATAATTATCGGCCCACTCTACTGTTTCTTTATCAATGTCTTTTAGCATTTCTTCCGCGAATTTTGTCATCCTTGCCTCCGTGTACCTCATCGCAGCCGGCGCGTCGCCGTCGATTGACCCCCAATTACCCTGGCCATTTACAAGGGTGTAGCGCAGCGAGAAGTCCTGCGCCATCCGCGCCATGGAGTCATACACCGCCGTATCTCCGTGTGGATGATACTTCCCCAAAACATCACCGACCACAGCCGCGGACTTTCTAAACTTTATGTTATGACGCAAACCCATTTCATGCATTGTATACAAAATTCGCCGGTGTACCGGCTTTAATCCATCGCGTACATCGGGAAGCGCACGAGATACTATGACAGACATCGCGTAGTTAAGATATGACTCGCGCATTTCTTCGGATATTTCTTTTTTTTCTACTTTACCGATATACATGTCATATTTTCATAACAACAACTCTAGTTTTTTCCTCTTCTGCCAAAAAATCCTTTTGTTTGATAGTCAGTTTATCCTGCGGTATTACATCTTCCTCGCCAAATTCCTTGAGGAACTTATCAACCCCCTCCAATTGCTTGATCGTGAGCTTTGGTATTTTATAGTGCATGGGTATCACAATTTTCGGCTCTATTTGATTGATTATACCCACAGCCCCCCTCGCATCGATAGTAAAAAATCCCCCGACAGGAATCATTAATATATCTACTCTCCCTATGAGATCCAGCTGCTCCTCTTCCAGCCGCTCCTGACCTAAATCGCCGCAATGCAAAATCCTTATCCCTTCGCTCTCTATAAGATATAAGGTGTTCGAACCGAGTTTTGCCCCTTTTTCATTATCGTGAAAACTAATAATTCCCCTTACCTTTACCCCCCCTACTTCATATTCCCCCGGCCCATTTACGAGAAAATAATCTCCTTTTATTGCTTTTACGTTACTGTGGTCGGAGTGTTCGTGCGTAACAAAAACAATATCGGCTTGGATGCCGGGAGGCGTAAGTCCGATAAATTTTGCGAACGGATCCACGACAAGCGTCTTTTCGCCGCTTTGTATCTTGAAACACGCTTGTCCGTACCAAGTAATAATCATGCGTATATTGTAGCAAATATTGCATTATAACTCAAGCCGTGTTAAATAGGATGATATGCCCATAAATACTCAAAACGGCACAAAAGAAAACGCAATGAAATTCGCGATTGACCAAGACCGATCTTTTTTTCATTCGCCCAAGGACGGCGATATTGTGGAGGGGGCTATAATAACAATAGAGGGCGGGGAGGTATATATTGACCTTGGCATTGTGGGTACGGGCATAATTTACGGCCGCGAGTATCACGAATCCCAAGACAAACTCAAGGGCAAGAAAAAAGGAGATATTATCCAGGCAAAAATAGTGGAGCTTGAAAATGAGGACGGATTTAGAGAACTGTCTTTGTCCGAAGCTGGCCGCGAAACAAGCTGGCAAAAACTTGCGAGAATAAAGGATGAGCAGGAGCTCATTTCGGTAAAAATTATTGACGCAAACAGGGGCGGACTTATGATAGAAAAGGAAGGCATTGAGGGGTTTCTCCCCGTGTCGCAGCTTGCCCCAGCGCACTACCCGCGAGTGGAAGGAGGGGATAAAGAAAAGATTCTAAAAGAAATCCAAAAATTTATCGGGCAAACCATGAATGTGCGCATACTTGATGTCAGCCAAAGGCAAAACAAATTTATTGTTTCTGAAAAAGCCGGAGAGGAGGAGTCTATAAAAAAAGCGCTTGAAAAGTATAAGGTAGGAGACGTTGTTGAAGGAGAAATTACGGGCGTTGTGGATTTTGGCGCGTTTATTCGCCTTGATCCTCTTATCGAAGGTCTCGTGCATATTTCGGAATTGGACTGGCAGCTCGTAAACGACCCCCATGATATTGTGAAGGTGGGAGATAAAATAAAAGCAAAAATAATGGATGTCGCAAGCAATGGAAGAATATCTCTCTCGCTCAAAGCCCTGAAGGAAGATCCCTGGAATGTACTTGAAAAAAAATATCCCAAAGGCAAAATAATTACCGGGACCGTCTCGAAAGTAACCTCATATGGAGCTCTTGTGAAATTAGAAGAAAGCGTTCAGGGGCTTGTTCATATTTCAGAATTCGCATCAGAAGAAGATATGAGAACAAAATTACAGGACGGCAAGGAATATGAATTTGAAATAACCCAAATAGTACCCGGGGAACGAAAAATAGCCCTAAAATTGGCCACGAGTTAGCATTGCGCTTGACAAGAATTTTAATTGGGACTATAATGGTCCTACGTTTACAAAATTGGGATTTAACCGCAACCCCTTGACAAGTTTTATGGGGTATGCTATAATACCCCTACAAACTACTTAAGTACCTACCTGCGCTCAAAACCACTTGAGAACAGATAGGTGCTCGAGGGCATACAGATGCTTATCAGCACTGGTGCGGCGTGGGGGGAACATATCTTCCCGAACCCCACGCCCATCTAGGAAAATCCAGTTTCTTGTTCTTTCTTGTAAAAGGAAGAAGTATCTTCCAGCTAGTACGTAACCTAGCACCCTCCTCTCTGCATCCTAGATATCGGAATTCATGTTATAAGTAATAGAAACCAACCTAGGGAACAGAGAGGAGGGTCATAAGACTGCTTGCGTGAGTAACTCAAAGCTCCAAATATGGAAGTTGAGGAGCGGATAGTGAAAAAATCGGAAGCAGCCCTAGGCCTTCGATACTAAAAGGGGCGTTTGTTCTTGCCCCGAAAGGAGACGGGAATGCTGTGAATACGAACATGGCGACCATGGCGACGGCGACTGTTTATATCACCGGCACCGACCTGACCGACCCGGACTCCGGCTAGCGCTGGACCGGCCCCGTGGGCTGGTTCGGGGGTACCAAGCGGCACACCCCCTATACAGCCCAAACAAGGCGAGCAAGCGGGGGAGACTTCCATCCCCCGCAAGCTCAAGCCGAAAAAAAAGGAGGAATCGAATGCCCCGACAAAGGGCGCCCTCGACCTCTCTAAGCTGGCCTTGAATAGGCCAAGCGAGCCCTCGTTCATTCGGGGGCTCTTAAAATTGCCGAGATTACACCATCATCTTACATGACATGATCAATTTTCTTGATTGGCAGAACTTCCCCGCCTTTAGGCGAAATATCTTTTCTAATAATGAGGAGTAGTAAGCTACCCAAAATACCGAAAACAGAAACCGCGATAAACAGAGGCGTAAAGCCCAATGCCTTTACCATAAAGCCACCCAAAATACCCGCCACCCCCATGCCAATGCCAAGTAGAGAGCTTTCAAATCCCCATGTTTCCGCTTCCCTGCCCTTGTCGGCATTGCGAGTAAATATGCCGCCCCATGAGGGAATCACCATCGCCATGCAGATCGCGTAAAACACCTGAACGCCATAGATATGCCATGCCTCAGAGGCAAATACCAACACAAGAGGAGTCAAGCTCGCAAAAAATGTCCCCGAAACCATAAACCAATAGTCATCTTTCTCTCCATGATTGCGGTCCAAAAATTTTCCTATAGGTATTTGTATCAATGACTTTACTACCCAGTAAATCCCCGCGGCCGTGCCAGCAACCTGCGCGTCTCCTCCTTTTATGGACCCTAAGATAAAAACCGCAAACACGGGCATAACAAGCCCCCATCCTGAATAAACCAAAAAATCGGTAATAATCAGCGTTTTTATTATTTTATTGAAATTAAAATTGGGCATAAACATAAATTAGCTATTTACTGTTTCTTTGCTAAAAGGGGCCTCAACAATTTTGAAATACGAAGGATAAATCTTGAGAGTCCCCACCTAAACAAGAAAAATATCCCCAATGCAACCATAATACTCTCGGCGCCCCGAAAAAGAAGTGAAAATACAGCCCCCATGCTTGCGCCGAAACCAACTCCCGAAAAAACCAGCGAAAGAAGCCCCTCCTGCACTCCAATCGCCGCGGGAACCGGAGCGAGGTAAGAAAGGTACGAAAAACCAAGGGCCATTAAGCTCGCGGACAGCGAAAATACCTTTACAAGATAAAAAATCAAAAATATATTGCGGATCCAAAGAATGATGTATTTTAAAATCGTAATTTTCATCGCTCCCAAAATATATTTTCTGTTTGAAAAAGAGAAAAAATCAAAAAAATCTTTCTCTATGTCGCTCAAAAATTTATCAACCGCGGAATTCTCAAATTTAAATGGCTTTAGAAATAAAATGCGCACCAAACTCTTTCTTTGAAAAACAAAAATGTATACGACGGTAAGAAAAACTCCGAAAACTATTACCGCCACAATGGCCGCTTCCATGTATCCAGAAACAGAAGATATGCCCGACTGGTAGACAAACACTGCGGCTCCCACAAGTATTACCGAAATCCAGATAGCTGCCTCGAGGGTCTTATCAATAAAAACAGAGGAGAGCGCCCTTGGCCAAGAGACACCGTACCGCTCGCGCAACATATTGCTCCTAAAAAAATCCCCGCCGATGTACGCAACGGGGGTTAGGTAGCTTATGGCGTATCCAGCAAGCCACATCTTTAAAAGCGGCATAAACTGGGCGCGTATTCCAAAACTTGCCAGTATATACTGCCATTTCATCGCGCTGACTATATGGCCTAAAAATGTTAATACGACGAGCGGGATAATCCCCCAGGGCGAAAATTGCAAAAATATTCTCACGATTTCTCCGACTCCGATGCTTGAAATTACGATACCCAAAATAGCGAACCCAAGAACAAGCGATGCAAATCCTAGGAAAATCTTTATCATACGATAATTATATCACATATTAAAAAGGCGGGGTTGCTCCTTTCGAGACTGCTTTTCGTTTTCCTTGAAAATTCTAACCTTTCCATATTCGCCGTCGTATCCGGGCGCGATATAGAGCTCGCCTTCCCGGACCCTGCGAAGCCCTTCGGCTATTTCGGGCAAACTTATGCTACCCACCTCCCCCAAGGGCGCGGCAAGCAAAATATTGAACTCATTTCCAAAGCTTTCAATCAAATTATTATACCATTTTAAAACTCCTTTTGTCTGTGAGCCTACCACCCCAAGCGCTTCCGCGATTATCTCATCCAAGGGCACAAGGCGGCGGAATGACACAGCGCGTGCGGGTTTATATCCATCTGGCCTATCGGCAAGCTCTTCCACTCTCGAAAGAACCCCGACTGTCAATGGACTGCCGCATTTGGGGCAAGTTTCATTTATTTTCTGTGATTCCTTGGGGGATAAACTTATTTTACAATCCCTGTGGCCGTCGTAATGGTATTTTCCTTCTTCGGGATAAAACTCGATAGTTTCGACTAAACTCAAGTTATTCCCCTCCTTTTTTACCGCGCCTATTATATTTTTGTAATTAAGCTTATCTCCTTCAAAAACATTGGCCTCTCTTCCGATGCGGCGGGCGCTGTGGCAGTCGGAGTTTGAGATAAGGGTTATGTTGTCAAGCGCGCTTAATCGCCAATTCATCGCGGGGTCCGATGAAAGGCCTGTTTCAATCGCGTAAATATATTTTGATAAATCCCCAAAACACTCTTCTATTGAGTTAAAACCCGACTTTGAGCCAAATATACTGAACCATGGAGTCCATGCGTGCGCAGGCACCAAGAGGCAGTCTTCTGATACATCTAGCGTCATCCGCAAAAGTTCATGCGCCGGGAGACCCAAAATTGGCCTACCGTCGGCCCTAAGATTCCCGACTTCCCCAAGTAATCTGTTTAGTTTCGATGCGGCTTCAAAAGAAGGCGCGAAGACAATATTGTGGATTCTTCTGACTTGCCCGCCTTGCGAATAAATACTGCTGACTTCGACAGTAAGAATAAATCGAATCGGGGAATTACCGTTTTTGAATTTATACAAACCTTCTTCTGCCGGCTCTAATTTCTCCTGAAGCTCGCGAAACCACTTGGGATGAGTAAAATCTCCAGTCCCCAAAACATCAATGCCCTTTATCCTCGCCCATTTATCAAGCTCTTCAATATTCATATCCTTCGAAGTAGCGCGGGAGTAATGCGAATGTATATGAAAATCGCAAATGTATCTCATAGTTTTTTATTATAATTGTTTGTCCCGCTCGCAAGCAAGCCCAGAGAAATCCAAAATATCAAACTCCCCTGCTGGAGCGTCAAGAGGTAGTGGTCGTACATGCCGACAAACAACATAAAGCAAACAACGAGCAACAAGCTAAAAACATATAAAGTTTTTACCGCTCTGCAAAGCAGAGAGGTTAAAAATAAAACAAACGCGATTAGTCCAAATACTCCTATTTCGCTCGCGATAAGAATAAATATATTATGCACCGGTTGGTAAAGATGCGGCGCAAGGCCCGGCAAGGACTGCATATAATTCTGGACGAAATTACCGATGCCTACACCGAAAAATAATTGCGTATAATTTTGCCTTACTGTATAAAAGCCAACTTCATTAAAGAAAAGCCGCTCCTGAATCGCCGGCTCGCCAATAGAGCTTCCTAGGAATCGCGCGGATACCTCTGGCCGAGCTAAAGCAATAATCAATAACCAAGATACGACAACTAAAATTACGAGATTAATTGCCTGTTTCCTGTATTGTCTTAACCTATCTAATAGAAATATTCCGGCGAATAACAGAATACTTGTGAATAGAAAGAAAATAATGACGCCACGGGAAAAAGTGAGCGCGAGGCCGAAAGTTAAGAGAAACAACAAAATTCCATATAGTAGATTAGGTGTTTCTGTAGTGGCATTCTTGGAACTCCTACGCAAATACAGGTAGAACAAAAATAGTAAGCATAGCCCCAAAAATCCCGCAAGGACATTCGGGCTCGGGAATGTGCCGTAGGCGCGGATCATTTCTATTCCGCCTTGCGAAACCCCTGCCACACCCCTCATCCCAATTGCAAGCGTGCTTTCGTGGAATACCTCAAGACCTAGCGATGACTGCTTTGCAAATTGCAAAATCGCAAGAATTGACTGAAATACTCCGGATCCAACAAGAACAAAAAGGGTTGTATTGATTCCAATAAACTTAATTCTTGTCGCTACGTAAAAAAATACAAAAATAAACTCGCCCAATTTTACAAATCTATATACCGCAACATTAGGGAGGTCTGCTTGCGATAAAGATAAAAAAGCAAGTCCTAAAAATACCGCGAGGAGAAACGAGGGTCCAAGCCTTAAATATATCCGAGGGTTAAAATTTTTTCCGCCTAAAAAATCCTTAAGCCAAAAAGCAGCGAGTAAAACGACTAAGAAATCCGTGAAATAAATAAACCCGGAACTCCACTCAAACCCTTCGACAAGCTCGGGGTTGGGGCCAAACAAAAAAAACCTCTTTTGAAAAGGAATCGAAAAAATCAACGCAAGGAATAAAAATTTTTCAATCTTAAAAAACATTTACAAAAATTTTACCACAATCCGCGCAACGCTCTCTTGTTTGGACCAGGTGATTTCAGATTTTACGCCCCCATATGCCCTCTCCACCTGCCTGGCAATGTTTCTCGCCAACTGATTTTCGGTAGTAATAACTTCTACATTATATCGTCCCTTAACTGCCGATTCATAATTACGAATTCCAATGATTCTATCCATAGGATCTCGCTTATATGCCCGCTCGCCGGTATTTTTTATATTATTTAAAATTTCGTCTTTATGCTCGCTTAGGATATTTTCAATCACGACTTTTCCCTCAAACTTCTTGTCCTTTATCATTTGACAAGCAGGGCAAATCGAAAAACTTACCGGCTTCGACTCGTCGAGGTGTTTATAGTCCGCGAATCCATGGTGCCAACTTTTTTGATAATAAATCGCGTTGCAGTCGCTACAAACAACAAAATCTTTTTTTCCGGGCCCGTATTCTTGCTCTTCTTTCTTCGGTTTCTCGATTTTTTTCCTATATTTTCCCGAAATACTATTATCTTTCATGTTATTAAACGTATTATCTCATATACGCCCCCTAACGCAAATAATACACCGATGCTATACACCACAAACTTGGGAAGATTTAGCGCGTAGCCCGGCTTCTTGTCGCCGTGTTTTTGAGCTTTTAAATACACGAGCAAAGTAAAAACAAAAATAACTGCGCCGAAAACCGCCCCGGAAAAAGAAATCACTTCAATAAACTTTTGAAATCCCAAAACAAAAACTAGGGCTGGCACAACTACCACCACGAGGCCGGCCAGCCACCCTTTTATATTCCAATCGTATTCAAAGGTATGGCGCAAGTTGACCCCCAAAACAAGATAGGATGTTGCTATGGCAAGAAGGCCAAAAATCGCGCCGACCCCGACAACCCCCGCTCCAAGGTAAGGGATCAAACCGGCCATGGCCTCTTGGGAAGTGTCATCTCCCGAGACCCCAACCACTAAAATCATAAAAACCAAATAAATAAAAAGTGGGATAAGCGTACCAGCGACAATCGCTCGTTTGTAGATTTTCCCGTCTATTTTAAGAAATTCGCGAATTTCCGGCACCGCAAAACTACCATCTAGCGCGAAGATTATCACGCCATATGGCAGAAAAAAACTGGCTAGGTTAAAACCTGATAAATTTTCGATACTCACATCCCTTGCCCCCACAACAAATATAATTACGGTAAATAAAATAAGCAGGGTGGCCATAACGAGCTCCGCTACTCCTATTACTTTTATACCTCGCACAACCATCAGAGACATTACTGCCCAAAAAGCCAGGCTCATCACAATGGCGTTGGAAAAATCTCCAAAAATGAGCTCGAGAAATTTTCCGGCTACTACTATATACGCAAGCAATGCCGCACATACGGCGAAAATTATTATGGCGCCCGCTACTCGCTTGGCCCCGATCCCCAAGTACTTTTCTATATAACCGGTAAGGCGATGCTTTCCTCTTGTTCGTTCAACAATCTCCCCTGTAACAAGGTGCACAAGCGTCATTACCCCTCCGAGCGCAACAAGATACATAACCCCAACAAAAAAACCCGCCTTGCTTGCGGTATATGGTATTCCGAACATTCCAAGCCCCACAATCGCCCCCACCAAAGTTGCTACGGCAAAAATAAAATTTTTGTTCGTTGTCACTTGTCCTGCCTGCCGGCAGGCAGGTCTTCTTCTTTTCTAAACCAATGCTCAATGTCAAATCTACGCAGTATAACGATAACGATAAATGCCATCACGCACGCGACCGCTGCGACTGCGTACATCCCTGCCCCAACCGCCATGCCGATCGCGGCGCTTACCCACAAACCCGAAGCGGTTGTAAGGCCCTCTACCTTAACACCCCTAAAAATAATTACGCCCGCTCCAAGAAATCCAATGCCTGTTACAATTTGTGAGGCCACACGGGATGGATCAAAGTCTCCTCCTCCGACATCTGAAAAACCGTATTTTGAAATTATCGTAAACGTAGCCGCGCCAAGGCTGACAAGCGCGTATGTGCGCATGCCGGCGGGTTTGCCTATAAATTCCCGCTCAACGCCAAGGATGAGCCCGAGCACAGTGGCCAAGATAAGCTGAAATATTATTTCTGTATCGGGGAATATCATAATTTTTCTTTCTCAATAAGCTTTATAACTTTTTCTATAAGATTTTTAGGGTCGTTATCATAAGCAATCTTTCCCGAACCCCTGTGCATTTTTGAAACAAGCTCTTCTATAATATCCGCCGTCCCGCCCGTTCCCTGCAATACTCCCATCGGTTTTTCATCCTCAAAAGCAATGCTAAATTCATTCAGCGTACCCATTCTGCCGCAGCAAAATACAACTGCGTCCGAGGAACGGGTCAAAAGCAAATTTCTTCCGGAAAAGTTAAAACCGGTATATATGATCAGATCAAAAAAATCTATCGGTAATTTGTATACATTGATATGCTCTTTTTCCGAAGCCGCCGGGGAAATCCCTATGGATATTCCGCCCTCCTCTTTGGCGCCAATTGCCGCCCAATAAGGTATGCCTGTTGTGGCTCCGGTAACTAAAGCAGCGCCTTGGCGCACGATTTCTCTTCCGAGTTCCTTCGCCGCCTCAAGGGAATTAGGCCCGCAATGATTTGTTTCTGCTGCGCCTGATACGCAAATTTTGTGTTTGGTCATATCCTGTTCTCAAATGATGCGAGGGTTGAATATCCGACACAAAAAGTAAGTGGGTTCCCGCAGTGCCCCGCCAAGGCGGGACGCGATTAAGGATCCCTGCCGAATAATTTTGATCCGAATTCATACTCCCCGCATCATTTGAAAAAGGGCAAAGCCCCTAGAACATAATGTCCTCCTCGGCTCTCTTATATTCATTAATCTCCTCTGGTTTAAACCAATGCCCGAGTTCATGCGCGGCTTCCGACTGATCGCCCGAGGCGTGCACAATATTGTGAATTGCCCGCTTGCCCACATTCGCAAGCGTTGGCGAATCAACAGAAAAATCTCCCCTTATTGTACCCATCTCTGCCATGGCGGGAATGGTTTTGCCGACTATTTTACGCACCATGTCAACAGCGTGAATCCCCTGCGCCACGATTGCTACCATAGGGCCCGAGGTTAAAAATTCCACATTCCACTCCGCCACTTTTTTCCCAATCTCCAGCGTATCATCTGTGCCGATTTCTTTTATCGGATCTTTGCCATATTGCCTGTAATTTTGAAGTGTCTTTTCCCCCATTCCGCGAAGCCATTCTTCTGTGTTTGGGTAGTGGCTGTGAGCATGTTCGCGGCTCGCTTTTACCATTTTAACGGCGATGATTTTAAGTCCGCGCGACTCAAAACGCCCTATCACTTCTCCGATAAGTCCCCGCTTTACGCCGTCCGGCTTTATTAAAACTACTGTTTTTTCTTCCTTAGGATTCATATTAAAATGAATTGCCGTTGCTTATTAATAATATATTTTCCTCCATATCCGTCCTTCTAATCTTTATACCATATTTTGTCAGCCGTTGTAAAATTGCCTTATGCGGATGGCCATATGTATTATTGATGCCGCTAGATATTACCGCTATTTTGGGGTTTACTTTTTCTAAAAACAATTCGGACGAAGAAGTTTTACTGCCGTGATGCGCGACCTTCAGAACATCTGAATCAATGCGCGGGTTTTGCTCAATTATTCTATACTCTGCCTGCCGTTCGATATCGCCGGTAAAGAGAAAGGTATCCTCGTCATGCGCAAGTCGAATAACCAGAGAAAAGTTATTTTGGCTTGCCGAAGCAGAAGCTAATTCCATTTCTGATAGTACCTTTGGATGTAAAATTTCAAAAAAAACAGAGTCGGAGAGCTTAAATCTCATTCCGTACTCACCCACCAACACCGTAGCGCCCTCCCTATCTACGGCCTCTTTCCATTCCATGAATGTTTTTGTTTCAGATTCTATCCCATTCCAAATTATTGTAGAAACGTCATAATATCCGAGCACTGCTCCAAGCCCGCCGATATGATCCGATTCTCCATGGGTCGCAATTACCATGTCAATGCTTCTGTCCCAAAATTGCATTACGGAATTAATCCTTTCTAGAACTCTGTCGTCTGGCCCGCCGTCAATCAAAATCTGTCGACTGTCTGGCAACTCAATAAAAATCGCGTCTCCCTGACCAACATCCAAAAAATAAACTTTAAGCTCATTGGATTGGGCACTTGCAAAAACCGCTATCCACGAAAGCGCCGCAACGATCAGAGACACAAAAACCAATGTCCACTTTTGGGTTAGTTTGCGGCAAACGTAATCGAGTGATGACCTGAACCTATTCATAATTTATCTTTCCAGTTTAAAATATTTTATCCCCCACCACAAAAGCGCGAAATACAAAACTGTAAGATACCACGGGAACACTGTAATCTCCATTACCGCGAAGGGAAGCCCGGAGCTCCAATCAATTATTTTATACACATATGTCAAAAACAGCCAGACAGGCCAAAATGCTATTTGCCCCAATGATTCAGAAATTATACCGAGGATCCCCGCGAAAAACCCAAGCGCGAGAACAAGGCCCAACACTGGCACGATAAGGATATTTGTAAAAAAAGATATCACCGACACTTGCCCGAAACTCGCAGCCAAAACTGGCGCGGTAAAAATTACAGCCGGAAATGTCATTGCGACGACATTCTGAAGCTCAAACTTTTTTGGAATCCGGGAGAATTTTTCGAGAAACCATGGCGAGAGCTTCGCGATGCCAAGGGTTGCAAGGAATGATAACTGAAAGCCAATATCAAATTTTAATAACAGCGGATTAAACGCGAGCATGACGGCGGCCGCAATCACAAGTAGGCGCTGGGCCTGGGAAAGCCGGCCTATTTTTTCCGCAAAAAGTACTATTCCACCCATAATCCCGGCTCGAACCGCAGAAGGCGGCGCGCCGACCATGATTATAAATAAAATGATTGTAATAAGCGCGAAATAAAACGCCTGCCCCCGCCACATTCCCAAGATTAAACCAAGGCCAATCAATAAACTGGCGAGTATCATAATGTTCATGCCGGAAATCGATGTAATGTGCCTAGTGCCAGACCTGTTTAGTTTCCCTTTCAGCTCATACGACAACCTTTCAGTCTCTCCCAGCATAATTGCGCCGAGCAATGAGCTTTGAGGCGGCGAAAGAGAATGATCCACGCTTTCACTCAACTTATCTTTTAAATATCTTAGGCTCGTAACTTTTTGTATGCTTTGATTTTTTTGATAATAGTCTAAATTGTCCTTAGGCCGCTCAAACATTTGATGACGGTAAACTCCCGCCGCAAAAAGCAATAAACAAAAACCTACAACAGCTATCCGTTTATTTTTTTCTCCCTTCGAAAGATGTCCCATAGGGACAAAAAACACCGCAACGATCATCAATCCCAAAATAAAAAAACCCAGCACAAAGAATTGGGGCACTAAAATCAACGAATTCAAAACGACTCCGCCCAGAAATGAAAGACAGATATAAATAAAAACTTTTGAAGTAGCCATATCAACGCACAATAAACGAATATCGCGCAAAATTCAACGGCTCACCGCCGTTGAGCCGTTGAATTTTCGCCCGTCTGGGCGACGGACGGGGCTTAAAATAGCCATTTTATACACAAAAATCGCTTATTTAAGCGGTTTTTTAACTTAAATACGGACATAACTATTGACATACTATATAATATATGCTATAATAGCTTGTTCTCCAAAAAACGGAGAATTTTTATATGCAAGTAAAAAGTCAAACTCAAAATCTTACGTCCGCGTTTCTTGTCGCATCCCTGGCTTTTACGCTTATTAATCCCCAAAGCGCCGGGGTATCTTTGGACATTGGGGAGCCAGAAATTCGCGCCGAAACACAGAGGTTCCCGTTGATGGACTATCCAATAGAACATATTACGGTGCAAGATACCGGGTTCCTTGCGATTAAAAACCCGCCCAACAAAAAACAGGTGGTGGTTTCGCGCATGTGGCTTTTTATAACGGCATATTCCTCAACGCCAGACCAGACAGACGACACGCCGTTTATTACGGCGTCAGGAAGTCATGTGCGCGACGGAGTGGTTGCGGCAAACTTTTTGCCCATTGGCACAAAAATCCGCTTCCCCACCATGTATGGAAACAAGGTGTTTATAGTAGAGGACCGTATGAACTCGCGATACACATACCGCGTAGACATATGGATGAGAACGCGAGAAGAAGCAAAACAATTCGGCCTCCGCAACTTGCCGATAGAAGTAATCAGAGAAATCTAAAACCCCGTAGCTGCGGGGTTTTAGATTTCTCTGATGCTGGAGGTGGGAGTCGAACCCACACGGCCGTGAGGCCAATGGATTTTAAGTCCATCGCGTATAGCCAGTTCCGCCACTCCAGCCACATGAGGCCACGGCCGGAATCGAACCGGCGCATAGCGGTTTTGCAGACCGCAGCGTTAACCACTTCGCCACGTGGCCATTATGCTAACTCCGCTGCCGCTATTTTAACACGTTCTAGCGCTTCTTTCAATGATTCATTTTTGAGCTCAAATCCCGCGGCGTACTTATGCCCTCCGCCTCCCAGCGCGAACGCGATTTGCGACACATCAACTTTTTTAAATGGCTCGCTTCTCAAACTACCCTTTATTACTCCCGGCGCGTGCTCTATCAGCAACAGCGAAAAGTGGACATTCGGGGGCATGCTTATTATATTTACAATGCCCGCAAAAGCATCGAGGGAGGAACCCATGTTAATAAAATCATTATTTGAAATTGCGATATACGCCATTCCAATTTTCTCGTCATGCGAAATGTTGCGAAGTATGGCCCCCCATACGCGCAATGTATCGGGCGATTTATGAGAAAAAGTGTGCTTGTGAAGCTTGGGGATAGACGCCCCGTGCCTTAAAAGATCGCCTACAATATTGAGTGTATCTACCGAAGTGTTGACATGAGTAAATCCCCCCGTATCTGTAAATATCCCGGCAAGAAGAGAAGTTGCGGTAAGCATTGATATGGGAAATCCTATATGCGACAAAAAGCGGTACACAATTTCGCAAGTGGAAGATGCCGAGTCGTCTATTATCAGTATATCCCCGATTTGGTGCAAAAATGGATGATGGTCAAATGTTATAACGGCAGCTCCCTTTATTAAATCCTTACTTATTCCAAGCCGCTCAAAACTTCCGTAATCAAAACCCAAAAAAAGATCGGGCTTGAATCCATCAGGGGGGATATCATGAACAATATCTTCGATATAAGGCAAAAAATTCAAATGCTCGGGTACCGGATCTCGTGAAAACATAATAACTCGCTTATCCTCGTATAGGCGCAATACGGAAAACATCGCAATCATAGACCCCAAAGCGTCGCCATCGGGATGTTCGTGAACCGCGAGAAGTATGTTGTTTTTTTGCCGAATGAGGAGTGAAACCTCGTCAAATTCTTTTAAGAATTTCATCTATTTTCGCGGCCTCCTGTTCCCGTTTGTCTATACGAAACCTGATTTTGGGAACGGGCCGCATACGCAACCGCTTATTGAGGTTCTGTTGAATTGAAAATACATTCCTGTTGAGTTCTACTTCAACGCCCCGCGATGCCTCATCGGGGATAGTCAAAAAATAAACATCGGCATAGTGAAGGTCGCTTGATACTTCTACCCTTATCAGGGTGACAAAAATATTTGGCGCCTCTATTTCCTTGGATACAATGGTGGCAAGCTCTTTTTTTATAACTTCGTTTACCCGCTCAATCCTCTTGGTCATAGTTTTATGCTCCTACTTTGAATCTCATATGCCTCCAATATATCTCCGACTCGAATTTTTACGGAACCGTCAAAAAGAACGCCGCACTCCTGGCCTTTTTCAACGCTACCAACTGCCTTGTCTTTGACTTTTAATTGAGCTATTTTCCCCTCGCCGAGCATCTCCTCTCCCCTAGTCGCACGGACTCTAGCGCCTCTTTTTACCTCGCCCTCTGTCACCTTTCCGCCTACGATCATCCTTGATTTCTCGGTTCTAAAAATAGCAAGCACTTTTAGAACTCCGAGTTTTATCTCTTCTTCCTCTCCGCTTAAAAACTCGCCTATCTTTACCCTGACGTTATGAACTAGTTCATAAATAATATCGCTCAACACGATTTCTATTTTCATCTGACGCGCGAACAATTCAGCGGATTGGCTTACCTTTGTCCGAAAACCGACAATTACCGCGTTTGCCGCGGAAGCGAACTTAATATCGGACTCCGTAATCTCTCCCACGCTCTGGCTTAAAATTCTAAGAGATAAATTGTCATTCTTGATGCCCCGCAGTACTTCACGCACTGCCTCGAGCGTACCCCCCACATCTGCCTTTAGCACTACATTCAATACCTTTACGCCAGCTTGCGGCTCTATGATTTCACGCGGCTCTCCGTATTTTTTTTGCTTTTCTTCTTTAATTTTCCTTGCCTCATCAATGTCCCCCACAACCTTAAATTTGTCCCCGACTAAAGCCACCTCCTCAAGCCCCACAACAAGCGCGGGCGAACCGGGGCCTATTGATTCTATGCTATTCCCCATAAAATCTTCCAGCTCCCTCGCCCTGCCGAAAGTTGAGGAAAGCGATATAACATCGTTCACTTTTAAAATTCCCTCTTTAACAAGCAATGTTGCCGTGGGTCCCCGTTTATGATTGAGTTCCGCCTCAATAACAACACCGCCTGCTTTTGCCTCCATATCAGCTTTCAGTTCCTCAACTTCAGCAACGAGATTGATAATTTCAAGCAAAGAATCTATTCCTTGGCCAGTTTTACTCGAGAACTCTACGCTCGGCACCTTACCCTTGAAGTCTTCTACGACAATCTGCGCTTCAAGGAGCTGGTTTTTAATTTTCATGGGATCTGCGTTCGGCTTATCTATTTTTGAAATTGCAACTACGATCGGGATTCCCGCGTGTTTTATATGATCTAGCGCCTCTTTTGTCTGCGTCATTACTCCATCGTCCGCCGCGATTACCAGAACCGCGATATCCGCGACTTTCGCCCCTCTTGAGCGCATTGCGTAAAACGCCTCATGCCCGGGGGTGTCAATGAAGGTGACCTTCTTGCCCTGGTGCTCGGCTTGATACGCGCCTATATGTTGAGTAATGCCGCCAGCCTCGCCTTCTGCTACCTTTGTCTTTCTGATGCAATCAAGCAGAGTGGTTTTTCCATGGTCAACATGCCCCATGATGACTACAACCGGGGGCCGAGTTTCTAAATTTATGTCACTTTTTGGTTTTTGATTATTGGCCATAAGCTTTTTTAAGCGCTTCCTCTTCCTCCCCCGTAAGATGATATTTAGAACTTCCCTTGCTAATGGGCTTCGCGTATACGCGGGTCCCTTCCCCGGAATAAAGCGACGACACTACAACGCCGCTATCGCTATAATCCAGCATCGCGATAGAAAAACTCTGATCTCCTCCAATATCGCCGAATGGGTTGTACCTTACTACTCCCACCTTGTGCACGGTCTTTCTTGTTATGCCTTCTATCCATTTCATATTTTGAACCAATTTTTCTATATCCTCTTCTGTCTTCTTGAGTTTCCCCATCTCATACTCAAGCACTTTCTCTATGGACTTGCCGTCTTTGCCGTTGAAAAACTTTGTGATTCTCTTGTTTGTCTGCCAAATAAAAAACACCATTGCCCCCTGCAAAACAAAAAGCAGTACTACCGCCCCAAATATCAAATTCCCTTTATCAAAATTTTCCATACCCATAACCATAGCATATTTTTTCTTATATAGGAAGTAAAATAAAAAGGATAGTCGTATGACTACCCTTGCGTTTCAGGTATAAACGTGTATGTCTGCGCGGTTTGCCGGTGTGTCTTGCCCAAAGTGACGAGCGTTTGTCTTCGTTTCTCTACTCTTAGCCTGAATTCCCCCGGCCCAATAGCTCTAGATGGGAATCCGACTATTTCACGATGCCTTGAGTGCGCCAGAAGCGCGGTGCGTTGGCTAGTGTGGTCACTTGAGTCATAGATCGTTCCTTCTACTGTTACGTAAATTTCGTTATTCTTTGTGCCGAATGCGCCAATGACTGTAAATTCGTCATTGGGCAGGCGCGAAACTGGCTGACCAACTCTACTCCTGTGTGCCCCGAAAATTGCTAGTATCGAGCCTAGCACTAACACTGCCACACAAGCAGCCGCGGAATAAATGACATTTACATAGCTTGCTGCATTATCTATTTGAAAGAAGCGTACAAGGCTGATCATACACCCAATGGAACCTATTGACAAAAATACAATTCCGAAAGCAAGAAGCACAGCACCCGGCTCACCCAAAAACCCATTATGTGTTTTTTCGCTCTTCTGATCCACGGCCGTTGTCGTCATTGTCGTGTCTCCTTCCTTATTATGTGTATCATCAAAGAACTCTTCTAGAAGGCCGCGATTTGTCCGAAGCCCGCGCTCAAGCGCCATGCGCAGCCAGCGCGCATACTGCTGTTCGCTCACAGGGCGTCCTCCATCCGTGGCTATATTAGCCGCGTTTGTCGGAGAATTGCTCCCTATTGCGATACAAGCAAGCTCAAGCGAGTTCGGCAACTTTTTTGCCTCCTCTACCTTTGCCGCAAGCTCTAGATCGGATATCATGAGCTTCCCTCCCAGCCGCATTGGCCAGATCTTCACGCGCATTGCGTGATTTTCCTAATTTAGCAAAAACCTCACCGATTGTCAAGGGCCAACGGCAATCGGGTCAACGGCTAAACAGCCGTTTAGCCGTTGAAGATGCCTTATTTATGCAAAACAAAAAGCAGTAAAATTGCTATCCAAATTATTGAATTAAATCCAAAACCCGTTTCCATAGAATTACCCTTCAGCATATCACAATTCCGCGGTATTTCCAAGTTTTGATTTATAATACAAAAAAACAAAGCCCCGGACGGGCGTATATATGCTCTGCTTGCCTGCCCGACCGATAGGCAGGAACCGGAATCGACTCCTACTCTATTTTTTAATTCTTGGTATGAGTTTTGCTGCCCAATTTTGTTTATGGCGCCTTGCAATATGATTTAATTCTCCTTCAATATCTTCTATTTCCTTTTTCATCAATCGTTCCAAGTCGTCAAGATCTTTTTTTAGTTCTCTTTCGGCTTCAATTTCTTCCCCCGAAAGCGGGCGCCTGCCACTGGCACGATCCAATTTATTTAATTTCGCGGTTATTTGTTCCCTTATATGGTCTACTAATTTATGAAGTTTTTCCTTGGCATCTTTTGCTTCATAGCGCACTCCCTTGCGAATACTCCGCATCTTTCTTTTAACCAAGAGACCGCCTATGATGCTTAACCCAAGCAAAAGTCCGAGGGTCAAAGCGATCACAAAACTCGATACCCTCAATGGGCCAATGTTCACAAATGCCTGAACCCTGAAATCAAAAGTTTCAGTTGGCATACTGCGAGCTCCTCTTGCATCCTCTTGAACTACATAAAAAGAATACTGACCGGAAATATAAAAACGATCGGACGTTGCAAGCCAGTTACCTTTTTCATCTATAGTAGTAGTCGTCATAGTAGTCCCTTTCTTATTTTGGCTTACATGCAACTCAATTGTAGCTTGCGAAATGCCCGTTCCCTTGACCTCCAGTCTCTCTCCTATAAACAAATCGCGGGTGAACCCGGTAACGGCGGGAGTTTCAATTGGCTTGATAAACACCTCGGCAATCGCCTGCGTGAAGTTTGCTGCCTTATCAAACGCCTTCACGACAATAGTATGAGTACCGGGAATTTGCCGTGCGAGCTGAAAAGGATTTCCTCCGGATTTTTCTGTCTCTTGTTCTTGGTTTTCACCAATTTTCACTTCATAATATCCTATTCCAGAAAGATCATCGGTGGTGTCAAAAAGAATGGCTGGCGCGGGGTTTGTGGTTTCCCGACCATCAAGAATCGTTATTTCAAATGGGCGAGGCGGCTCTGTGTCAATCTGAACCTTGAAATGAGAAATTTCGCTCCACCCGTACACGTTCTTTATTTTTAAATGAAAGTACTTCACCCCTTCTTCCACGCCACTATAGAGTTTACTAGTAACTAAACCCTCGGAGCGAGAATCCGGGTCGCGCTCCGGGATCCTGTCCAACAAAAAACTTACAGCGGTCGCGTCTTCAGGCAGGGCCCAAGAAAATTCGGGGTTACGATTTGCATACCATGCTCCTTCGTCAGGATGAGTAAGGGGGATAATCTTGGGCTTTGCCGGGGGTCGCGAAGATAATGTTACGGGCGCCTCTGCCTTGGGCGCGGGAACAACGCGCTCGACGCCCGCGTCGATCCGGTAAGACGCGCCGCTGCTTCCTCCAAAAATATTTGTCCCCTGTCCGTCGGCCGCCAAAATGCGGGCGCTGGAAAAAGCAACTTGCGCTTCGCCTTCCCTCTTCGCCTTAAAGTTTATGGTTAATAACGTGCCCGACGAAACGGCCAAGAAAACTTACAACTCTATTTTAGCACTATTCTAAATCTTTGGGGTTTTCTTTGGCGGCATATTCTTTCAATCGTTTCGTTCTTTAAATCTCACGTTCCAGCTATAGTAAGCAAACAGAGCCATCATCACAACCATAATATAACTATACCAAACAGGAAATATATCTAGGATTTTGTTGTCGGGAGTGGCGATAATAAAAGTATGTATGATAACAGAGCCCAAAAGATGAAAAGTGATAAGGCCGTAGAGCGCCAATAAAGATAATCACATCAACGATTCTCGGTATCGAGCTCGGCTCAAATCCGATAAATATTCTGGATATATGAAGGGTAACGCCGAATACATACAGCACTGCGACGACTCTATGGAATGTTCTGCTTAGAAAATTTATATTCATAAATTTATTTTATCTCATTCCAGTATGG
>JBASTI010000036.1:0-8026 GCA_049274815.1 Candidatus Spechtbacterales bacterium
GAGGCGGAAGAATTTTAAGATCTCACAAATAAACGGCTAAGCCGTTTATTTTATTTATATGCTACAATGAAACAATGGAATCTTGGCATAGTTTATCGGTACAGGAAGTATTTGCGCGGCTTTCTTCCTCCGAAGCGGGCTTAAGCTACGAGGAAGTAAAAAGACGGCTTCTAAAATTTGGGCCGAATAAGTTGCCTCAAAAGAAACGTCTTACGCGGCTTCATATTCTCATAGCGCAACTTAAAAGTCCGCTTGTATGCCTTCTCGCATTGGCGGGGTTTGTTTCGTTTTTTTTGCATGACGAAGCGAACGCCTTTATAATCCTTGCGGCGGTTTTGTTAACCGTTGTTTTCGGATATTTCCAGGAGCAAAAAGCAGAGGATACTCTGGGAAAGCTCGAGAAGATGGTCAGATACACTGCCCGCGTAATTCGAGGGGCTAGTGAAATCCAAATAGACGCAAGCGGGCTTGTCCCCGGCGATATATTGATTCTTGCCGCGGGAGATAAAGTTCCCGCGGATACGCGACTTACAAAAACAAAAAGTTTCGAAACACAAGAAGCATCTCTTACGGGCGAATCAATGTCTATCCGAAAAAGTCCAGAAGAAATCGAAGCGGGAATTACGTTACCAGAACGCGTCAATATGGCGTTTATGGGAACCATAGCATCTCGCGGAAGGGCTGCGGGGATAGTGGTCGCGACGGGTTATACGACAGAATTTGGAAAAATTGCAAAAAGTCTCCTTGATATAAAAGAGGAACAGACGCCTTTGCAGAAAAAAGTTGCAAAACTCACAAGGTGGGTCTCCCTTGTATTGCTTGGGATAATTTTCGCTATTTTTATCGGAGGTCTCTTGCGGGGAATTGAGTTAGCCGAAATTTTTGCCGCGTCGGTTGCGGCGGCGGTAGCCGCGATTCCCGAAAGCTTAGTTGTAGCGGTGACAGCCATTCTTGCTATCGGCATGGTACGTCTCTTGCGCAAAAAGGCGCTTGTTCGTAAGCTCATATCCGCGGAAACACTAGGAGGTACTACTGTAATATGCGTGGATAAAACAGGTACCCTTACCCAAGGCACGATGAAAGTTGCCGATGTATACACTGCCGCCCCCGACGCACGGGAACTCGCGCTTACAATAGGCATGGTTGCGAGTGAAGCATTTGTGGAAAATCCCAAAGAGGATGTTACTAAATGGAATATTCATGGCGATCCTACAGAAACGGCGCTGATTAGGGCGGGAATTGAGGCAGGACTCAAGGATCGGATGCTTGAAATCGAAGAGCATATTTTAGATGAAATGCCCTTTGAGTCGGAAAATCAGTATATGGCCACCTTGTTGCGGCAGAAAAATTCAAAAGTCATCTACTGCAAGGGCGCTCCCGAGAAGATACTTCAAGCATGCAGGTATGTTTATGATCCGGAATCAAAAGATAGCAAAAAACATTTGAGCCCCGCGACGTTAGAGAAGTTTAAAAAAATACATGAGGATTTTTCGAAGAATGGGCTTCGTGTGCTTGCCGTTGGATTCAGAGAGATCGGGGAAGGCGTACAAATAGACGGCAGCCAAATGTTTCTCGAAAAAATATCGCAGCTGCGAGATCCGCTTTTTGATGTTGTGTTTGTAGGTTTTATCGCGCTCAACGATCCAATTCGTGAGGGCGTAAAAAATACAATGCAAATAGCAAGAAACGCGGGCATAAAAGTGGTTATGATAACAGGGGATCACAAATACACAGCCCTTGCGGTTGCTAGGGAGCTCGGCTTGAGCGTAAATGACGGGAAGATTATAGAGGGTAGAGAACTTGCCGCAATGGACGATAAAACGTTAAAAAAAGAAGTCGAGAAAATTTCTGTATACGCACGAATTTTACCGCACGATAAGCTACGCATAGTGGAGGCGTTTCAGGCGAATGGCGAGGTTGTAGCCATGACCGGAGACGGCGTAAATGACGCGCCGGCCCTCAAAAGGGCGGATATTGGAGTTAGCATGGGCTCGGGGTCGGATGTCGCGAAAGAAGTTTCGGATATAATAATTCTTGATAACAATTTTACGAGTATTGTAAGCGCGGTAGAGCAGGGAAGAGTTATTTTTGACAATTTACGGAAAGTCGTCACGTTTCTTTTGTCGGGTAGTTTTACAGAGATTATTCTGATTTCAGGGAGCATAATAGCGGGCCTCCCCTTGCCCGTACTTGCCGGGCAAATTCTTTGGGTAAATTTGGTGGAGGACGGCCTGCCTGCGTTTGCTCTTGCCTATGAACCAAAAGAGAAAGATGTCATGCAAAATCCGCCTCTTGGCAGGAATGTTCCGATACTGGACAGCGGAATGAAGGCAATAATATTTATCGTGGGGCTCGTTTCTGATCTCTTGACCCTCGGTTTATTTCTTTGGTTATTTAAGACTATTGGAGATATCGAGTATGCCCGCACTATGGTGTTTGCCGCGCTTGGCACGAATTCGCTTGTTTACATTTTTTGCATAAAAAGCTTGCGGCGTTCCATATTCCACATTGACCTGTTCAATAATTTGTATCTTATAGGCGCGGTCCTATTTGGATTTGCTATGATGTTCGCAGCTATACATGTTCCGTTTCTGCAAGATATCCTCCGCACTGTCCCACTATCCCTCACGGACTGGGTTATTATCGCGGCCTTGGGAGTAATGGAAATTGTGGGAATCGAGACGGCAAAGATGGTATTTGTATCCAGGAAAAAATGAACCGAGATAAATTTGTGCGCATCTTTGTTTTTTAGTATAATGTAGCACATGGTAAATTTAGTTTTATATAGAAAATACAGGCCCCAGAATTTTAATGATGTCTTGGGGCAGGGACATGTCGTGCGCACAGTCACAAACGCCATCGCGGCTAATGATTTCGCGCATGCGTATCTTTTTGCGGGGCCGCGAGGCACAGGTAAGACGACCCTCGCGCGCCTTATCGCAAAGTCGCTGAATTGCGAAAAAAGAAAAGAAGGGAAATATGAGCCCTGTAATATGTGCGGATCGTGCGATGAAGTATCGCGCGGCGTCGCCATTGATTTGATTGAAATTGACGCGGCAAGCAATAGGGGGATTGATGAGATGCGTCAGCTCAAGGAGGGTATTCGATTTGCGCCGACGCGGAGCAAATACAAAGTGTTTATCGTGGACGAAGTGCATATGTTGACAAAAGAAGCGTTTAATGCTCTACTTAAAACATTAGAAGAGCCGCCGGCGCACGCCGTATTTATCCTCGCGACTACCGAAATAAATAAAGTTCCCGCGACAATTATTTCCCGATCCCAGCGATTTGATTTTTGCAGATTGTCTCATGCGGAGATAAAAAAACGGCTTAGCATGCTTGTGAAAAAAGAAGGCAAGGTTGTTGATCCTAAAGTTCTCGACGCGATAGCCGCGCGAGCGGACGGGTCGGCAAGGGACTCGGAAAGCATTCTTGGCCAAATACTGGCGCTAGGCGAGGGATTCAGCGTGAATGACGCGCGTTCGCTTTTGGGGCTTGCCGATCTTGCCGAGATCGCTCAATTTGTGCGTCATTTAGCGGAGAAAGACAGCAAAAGCGGGATTCTCTTAATTCAGGATATGGACGCAAGGGGCGTGGATTACGAGGAATTTGTTAAAAATACTTTAAGATATATTCGTTGGATGATGTTTTTGAAGGTTGACGAAGGGTTAGCCGATATTATCGGCCGCGAAATGTCGGCTGAAAATCTTTCGGAGCTTAAAGTGTTGGCGCAAAAATTTGATATGGTCAAGCTTCAAAAAGCGGCAGATCTATTCCTTGAAGCTTCGGGCAACATAAAATATTCGCCAATTCCCCAGTTTCCAATTGAAATGGCGGTTGTTGAATTGGCGAATATGTGAATTGCGGGTTCGTCTAATGGCAGGACACATCCCTTTGGAGGATGGTATCGGGGTTCGAGTCCCTGACCCGCAGCCACATTGTATGAATCAGAAAGGTTGCCTCGCGGCTTCGCCGCTCGGCTTTGAAATAAATATGAAGAAACTTTCTTGGGAAGATATCGAAAATATTACAGACGAACTCGCTAATAAGATTAAAGCGAGCGGCTTCAGGCCGGATTATATTATCGGCGTTACCACTGGTGGGTTAATACCGCTATATTTTTTGGTGAAAAAACTGGACATAGATAACATTCTTACTGTTTCCGCAAGTTCATATGAAAAGGATAAGCAAAAAGAACTTAAAATCACTTATCTGCCTGAAGTAAATTTAAAAGGAAAGAATTTACTACTTATAGACGAAATTACCGAAACAGGAGTTTCTCTCAAAGGGGTTTCCGATGCGATTATCAGTAAATATCAACCAAATGAGCTTAAAACCGCTACGCTCGGTGTAAACAAAGATAAATGCAAATTCTATCCTGACTTCTATGTCGTAATTGAAGAAGGCGAATGGATTGTTTTCCCATGGGAAAAAGAGGACTTTCCAGAATATTTTTCGGAATAACCATGGACGAAAAACTCTCAAAACTTAAAGAGCAGATCGTAAAAATTGACGGCCTGAAAAACCAGGAGCATTGGGGTACTGAATACCAGTTATGGATTAACAAAACGGAAAAGCTTGTAGAAGAAGTTTTTGGGCAAGAAGGTTTGAAGCTTTTCCAACAACAACGAACAACTACGACTTCGTATATTGATGACGATTTTAATGTGCGCCAATATCTGAAGGAATTAGATAATAGGAAAAAAGTTTTAGATGCGCTACTTGAAGATATGGCCGAATATAATCCGAAATCTAACCCAAGCCAAAGTACTGAAGTAAACGCAATAAAAGAAGTCTGGCGAAAAGAGCAAGCCTTGAAAGAGAATTTGCTTTTGACAGAAGAAGCGCAATCTATTCAAAAATCTCTAATTGACCATTTGGAAAAACTTTTACCCAAAGATTCAATTCCGGGTTTAAGATTTAGAAAGTTGCTTACAAATAGAAGACTTGAATCTTGGTGGACGAACAGTAATGGCTATCCAACTGATAATCCATGGGGGAAAATACAACCACTTTTGGATATTTTGCAACAGCACGAGGCCGAAAGAACTATTAAGCATCGACTGGAAACGGAAGGATTGTTTGTCGAAACGCGCTCGCAAGGCGAAGACCAGCATTTATTGATTGGTGAAAAAAACGGAAACGGTGAAAAGGCGCACGTCATTATTGATGGAAAAACAGGAGAGATCCGAGTAGAAGATAATCAGAAAGAACCGACAGAATTAACTGCTCGGATAGAAACTTTCCTCACCTTGCCAAATGGGAAAAGGATTAGGACGACAAGAGAAGCAATAGAAATTAGCGAATAAAATTATGATGCAACCAAAAATTAGAGATACCAAAAAAGCATTTCTATGGATTACAGATATCCTCGAAAGAAATAAAATTGCGTACAAAATTTCTGGCGGTTTTGTCGCGCGGATTTATGGAGTGAATCGGGAGCTTGCTGATATTGACATTGAAGTATTTGAAAAAGATATATCAATTATTGCGCGCGAGACAAAACCGTATATCAAATTTGGACCCGAAAGATATAAAGATGAAAATTGGGATTTGGAACTTTTGACACTAGAATATGAGGGTCAAGAAATTGATATTGCTTGTGCTGAAGCAAACATTTTTAATCAGGTAAAGAAACAATGGGAGAAAACCATATCTGATTTGCAAGATGTAAACATGACCGAAGTATATGGAAAAACTGTACCGATAGAAAAAATGGACGCTCTCATCAATTACAAAATCAAACTTGGGCGCGAGGTTGATATTGAGGATGTGAAGCAATTATCAGAGATTAAAAAGAAGAAGGTTAGTAATTAATAGCCGCTGGATTTTTTCGCAGAAATGCCAGAAGCGAGGGCGCGGCGGAAGGGGGTTGGGGGGAAGGAATTTTTGCCCGCCCGAGCGAAAATTATCAAAAGTCAGCGTCCGGATTTTCGCGAAAAAAAGTTCGGATTTTGTTCAAGACAGACAGCCAGCTTGAGATAGGTTCGGAGTCCGAGGTGCATCGGATTTCCACAGAATACGAAAAACCGCCGATCACCGACGGTTTTCCGTTTCTTCGAGTCATCGCGCGAAGTATGGTAATATAAAGATGTATGCTGGGCGCACAACTCACACGAGGAAGTTTCATCGCATATTTTAATAGTAAAAAAATTATCATCGCGTTGCTGGTCGCGGGGATTTCCGCGGTTTCGATCGCAGCATATATCGGGATACGTACAATGTCTCCTCCGTCCTTCGGATGCCAGCCGGGCTGGCATGAGTTTTTGGGCGGCATTGATGATAATTTCGCCCTCCCTACCGAGCCAGCAATCCCGAGCGCTGGATTTCAATTGTTCCTTAACCAGTGGCAATTTCACAGAGATTTTGATGAGGTGCGTAAGGATAAAGTCTTTGGGCATACATTCACTGACATAGCGCCAGACCCCACTCAAGGCACTGTTGAAGAAGCTATTCTCGAGCTTCATATCAAACCAAACTACTGGACCGGGCCTACTTATTACGACAGCCCTGGCACTCCGAGTAATGATACTATTGGTTTAGCTTTTTTTGATGACAACGGCAATCCACTAACAGCAGGGTGGACTCGACAGTTAGGGAATTACGCAAAACCGTTGCAGTTAGATCTCGATGCCCTTCCGAACGATGATGGTAGCACAAGTAATCTGATCCAATCTTTGGGCGTACATGATCTCCTGGATGTATACGTTGAGGACGACACTATCGTAGACTATATGAAGTTGCGCGTCCGTCATTCTTGCCTTCCACCGATTCCGCCAATAAGAACGCCGGTTGATCTGAAACCAGCCTGTACGCGTGACATCTGGAAGTGCACTGCCTGGAACACATGTTCAGTGGCCGGGGAGCAGACGCGAGTATGCGCCTTGTCGGCTGACTGTCCCGGAGTTGAAACGCCAAAGCCGGTCGAGGAGCAATCTTGTACGCCGCCTATACTAGAGCCGGTTGTTGATCGAGGGCCTGCGGTTCCAATCTGTGCTCAAGAAAGGCAAGGTTGCGGCGCGGGTATTCAGTGTTGCGGCGACCTAAGTTGCAACGTAGCGGGAATTTGTGTTTTGCCGCCTCCCGCTTGTGCAGGACAGGGCCGATCGTGCGGCGCAGGACTGCCAGCTTGTTGTGGGGGACTGGCCTGCACGCCTTCGCAAGGAGCATTGTGGTGTTTGTCGCCGCCGCCTCCTCAAAAACCCACTGACATGAAAGCCGAGAAATTAGTGGATAGCGCTAGCCCTTTCCACTTTGGCGGCCAAGGATCATATGACATCATAGTAGGAAGTGTAGGCACCGGGACTGCCTCAAGCCCGATAATCATAACGGATGAGTTACCTCCCGGTTTAAGTTATCTCTCCTTCTCTGACCCCTATTCCAACACTTGGAGTTGTGCTGCTTCCGGCCAAAAGGTTACCTGTGTCTACAATGGGACTGATATCTCTCCGGGAGGGTTCTTACCCGCCCTTATCATCAATGTAAGAATTGCGACTATTGATACATTCCCGTCGATAACCGGAGATCAAGTAGAAAACTGTGCTATTGTTGAATATCCAAACGATATGAATCCCGGCAATGATCAAGGCTGTGTTACGGCTATCATCACGCCGAATTAAGGGTGGGTCTTTGGCGAGTAGCGAATGAGGTTTCCCCGGTTCTTTATTGGAGCGTTGGCTGGTTTGTTGCCAAGATTAGGCACATGATAACCGATTAGCTCTAATCCAAGTTCTAACAGCCTCTACGACCCGCAACAATGCAAAAATCAATTTTCCAATTCGTTCAGAAGCACCGGGTTTCTGTGCTTGCCATAGAAATGCCAAACGGGGTGCCGCACGCCGCAGCCCTTCATTACTCTGAACAGCAAGATCCCTTGAAGCTCTTCTTTTCTACGACTCGCTCAAGTGAAAAGCTTAAGGCCTTTGACGGAAAACGAACAGTAAAGGGATCTGTTGTTATTGGGTTTAGCGAAGAAGAGTGGCTTACAATGCAAATGGATGGTGAGGCGCGTATCGTAGAGGAAGAC
>JBASTI010000037.1:0-8730 GCA_049274815.1 Candidatus Spechtbacterales bacterium
GGCACGGAAGGCAGTACTTTCGGTGGCGATCCGGAAGGTTGCGCGATCGCGGGTAAGGTGCTCGACATTGTTTCAAAGCCAAGTTTTCTAAAGAGAGTAGAGACGCTTGGCGAGGAATTTATTGAGAGGTTGAGGACAATTGAAAGTCCAATTATAGTGGAAGTAAGGGGAAAGGGGCTGCTCATAGCAATAGAGCTCGCTGACGGAGTAAATGTTAGACGCGTTTGGGAAGAACTGTTTCGCGCGGGGGTTTTGACAATAAAGAGACATAACGCGATAGGTTTTTCTCCCCCGCTTAACATTAATGAACACAATTTGTTAGTGTACGGCCTTGGTAAGATAAAAAAGGTTTTTGAAAGTTTCAACCATTGACAAACTTTTGCCCGTGGCTATAATAGACATATACTTTGAATGCTCCGTGAGAACGGAGCATTTTTTCTAAACATGGACTTAAAAGCATTTACTTCCGCCGTCGCGCAGATTTCAGAAGAAAAAGGCATACCCGAAGAGGTTGTCCTTGAGACCATTGAGACCGCGATCGCGGCGGCATACAAAAAAGATTACGGGAAGAAGGGGCAGATTATACGCGCGAAGCTAGACAAAGAAACCGGAGCATTAAAGCTCTGGCAGGTTAAGTTGGTTGTGGACGAAAGCATGATAAAGAGCGAGGAAGAGATTGCGTCTCAGTCCGAAAAAGAATCTCGGTTTTTTGTGAAAGAAGACGAAGAGCAGTTGCTGGAAGAAGGAGAAAAGAAGGTGCGTTTTAATCCCGAGAAACACATAATGACTGATGAGGCAAAGGCGGTTAAAAAGGGAGCAAAACCCGGCGATGAGCTTATTTTTGACCTTGAAACGAAAGAAGACTTTGGCAGAATTGCCGCGCAGACCGCGAAACAAGTAATTTTACAGCGCATTCGCGAAGCGGAGCGAGAGGCAATATTTAAAGAATTTAAAAGTAAGGAAGACCAGCTTGTTTCGGCGATAGTTCAGAGGGTCGAGGGAGGGGCGGTATTTTTGGACATAGGAAAGACCATAGGGGTAATGCTCCTCAAGGATCAGATGCCTATGGAGCAATATAGAATTGGCGCGCGTCTTCGCGTATATGTGGTGGAGGTCGAGGTTGGGCCCAAAGGCCCCCAGATTTATGTATCCCGCGCTCATCCCAAGATGCTCTCGCGGCTTTTTGAACTTGAGGTTCCGGAAGTTTCAACGGGCGCCGTTGTTATAAAGTCAATCGCGAGGGAGCCGGGAGCGCGAAGCAAGATCGCGGTAACGGCGACTCAACAGGGCATAGACCCGATAGGGTCAATGGTCGGGCAGCGAGGCACAAGGGTTTCCGCGGTTATTAACGAGCTCGCAGGTGAAAAAGTTGATATAATTGAGTGGGATGAAGATCGGGAAAAGTTTGTGGCAAATGCCCTATCTCCCGCGAAGGTTCTTGCGGTACAGGAAGAAAAAAACCGCATGGTTGTTATAGTTAGCGAGGATCAGTTGTCTCTTGCCATAGGCAAAGGGGGTCAGAATGTTCGCCTTGCCGCGAAGCTTACCGGGTGGAAGATAGATATAAAGAGCAGAGAAACCGGCCCGCCTAGCCTCGGCGAGGCTAGAAAGACAGAGGAAACGGCGGAGGCGGAAAAGGTTGAGGAAAAACAAGAAACAAAAACAAAGACTAAAAAAATTAAGAAAGTTAAGAAATAAAGTTTTGAATTATGATTATTGTTTTTTCTACAATTACATCTCTTGTCGCTCTCGCCATCGCGGGTTTTTGGGCATTGAGCTTCAAGAATATACCTATAAAAAACGACAAAGTCCGCGAGATCTCGGGGTTTATACGCTCTTCGGCAAGGGCCTATTTAGCTCGCGAGTATAGAGCCATAGCAGTTGTAGGTTTTGGTATTTTTGTGATTCTCCTCTTCGCGCTTGGCTGGAAAGTGGCGCTTGGATTTTTGGTCGGTGGAACGGCTTCGGCTCTTGCGGGCTATATCGGCATGATTGTTTCGGTTCACGCGAATGGCGCGACTGCCGAATCCTGCGAGTCCTCTGAATCCTCCGCTTTTCATATGGCGTTTAGAAGCGGCGCGGTCACAGGTTTAATGGTGGCCGGTCTCGCGCTTCTTGTGATGTCCCTCTTTTATTATTTTATAGGCGACTTAAGCGCGCTTGTGGGCCTTGGATTCGGCGGCAGCCTTGTTTCTATATTCGCAAGAATCGGCGGAGGAATATTTACAAAAGCTGCCGATGTAGGCGCCGATCTTGTGGGCAAGATTGAAGCAGGTATACCCGAAGACGATCCGCGCAACCCAGCGGTTATAGCGGACAATGTGGGGGATAATGTTGGCGACTGCGCCGGTATGGCGGCGGACCTGTTTGAAACATATATTATATCAACGTTATCGGTAATGCTTCTGGGGTCTTTAATGTTCCCGGATTTTGAAGGAGCTGTGCTTTTCCCTCTGGCCGTAGGAGGCGCGGGGATTATCTCCACCATTTTGAGTATTTTTATTTCAAGATTTATACCCTATACAAAAGTTATGAAGAGCCTTTACGCCACGGTTCTTATAGCTATTTTTTCTTCCGTGACTTTGCTTTTCCCAATTACCGCTATGGTTATAAATGGCAACATACAGTATTCGCTTCTTCAGATTTATCTCGCGACTCTTGTGGGATTTCTGATTGTCTTGGGTATGTTCGCGATAACAGATTATTACACTTCAAAGAATTTTTCTCCGGTAAAACGCATTGCCCGTTCATCTCTTGGCGGGCACGGCACAAATATAATAATCGGACTTGCGGTTGGGCTTGAGGCCACCGCGGCACCCGTGATTCTTATTAGTATCGGCATAATTTTGAGTTTTTGGCTCGCTGGCATATATGGCGTGGCTCTTGCCGTGATGGGAATGTTGTCTCTAGCGGGAATTGTTGTCGCGGTGGACGCGTTCGGGCCTGTCGCGGATAATGCCGGAGGCATTGCCGAAATGGCCGGCCTGCCCGAGAGCACGCGAGTTCGCACTGACGCTCTTGATTCTGCCGGGAACACAACAAAAGCGGTTACAAAAGGATATGCTATTGCTTCGGCTGGCCTCGCGGCACTCGCGCTATTCGCTTCTTATAAAGAGGAGCTCGCGGGAATAGTGGGTAAAAATGTCTGGTTTTCGCTCGACGATCCCCAGGTTCTTATAGGGCTGTTTATGGGAGGAGTCGTAAGTTACATATTCGCGTCACTTCTTATGGCGTCAGTTGGGAAGGCCGCGCGAGCCGTAGTGGATGAAGTCCGCAGGCAGTTTAAAGAAATCCCCGGCCTTAAAGAAGGAAACGCAAGGCCAAATTACGAGCGATGCGTTGACATTGTGACAAAGGCATCCCTGAAGGAAATGGTTGTCCCAGCTCTTCTTCCGGTGGCCGCGCCAATATTTGTTGGGTTTGTTTTGGGCCCGGAGGCGCTTGGGGGGCTGCTTGTAGGAGGTATTACGGTAGGGCTTTTTCTCGCGCTTTCCATGACTTCAGGCGGAGGTGCGTGGGACAACGCTAAAAAGTTTATAGAAGAAGGAAATTACGGTGGAAAAGGGTCCGAGGCGCACAAGGCAGCGGTTACGGGAGACACGGTAGGGGACCCATACAAAGATACGGCCGGCCCTGCCATAAACCCGATGATAAAGGTTTTGAATATAGTTGCTTTATTGATAGTTAGTTTTATAGTATAAGCGCATGAACTTAATTCCTACAGTCATAGAAAAATCGCAATATGGAGAGAGGGCGTACGATATCTATTCGCGCCTTTTGCGCGAGCGCATTGTTTTTCTTTCTGGTCCAATCGTGGATTCCGTGGCAAGTACCATAATTGCCCAGCTTTTGTTTCTCGAAAGCAGGGATCCGGATAAAGACATTCAGCTTTATGTAAATAGTCCCGGAGGGTCGGTTACGGCCGGACTTGCCATTTACGATACTATGCAGTATATAAAACCGGATATCGCGACAATCTGCGTGGGTATGGCGGCTTCCATGGGAGCGACAATACTTGCCGCGGGAACTCACGGGAAACGTTATTCGCTTCCCAATTCAGAGGTTCTTCTTCATCAGGTGATGGGCGGAGTGGAAGGGCAGGCGGTTGAGATTGAGATATCCGCGCGTCATATTATAAAAATCAAGGAAAAGCTAAGCCAGATTTTGGCGAAGCATACCGGTCAAAAGCTGGATAAAATTGAAAGAGACACAGACCGGGATTTTTACATGTCCGCTGAAGAGGCAAAGCAATACGGCATAATTGATGAGATAATTATAAAAAAGGCGAAACGGCAATCAACGCGCGGCAAGTAAGGCCGGCCCGCCCGACCCTTGCAAAAATATCTAATTGTGATATCATATATGGAAATGTATTTAAATTTAATCATCAATTACCATCATGACTATCGAACTTATCCCACTTATTGTGGGCGTAATATTTTTAGGACTTGGGGCAGTACTTGGCTATCTTGCTCGCCAAAGTATCGCGAAACATCAGCGCGGAACAGCTGAAGAACAGGTTGGTAAAATAATATCCAACGCGAAGAACGAAGCGCGCGATATACTTATTGGCGCGAAGGACAAATCGGTAAAAGTTTTAGAGGAAGCAAAGAATGAAGAGCAGGAATTAAAAAAAGATTTTATACAGCGCGAGAAAAGAGTTTTCGCGAAAGAAGAACTCGTAGAAAAAAGATCGGCGGAGCTTGATGTTGAGGAGAAGAAACTGCAGAGCAAAATCGAAAGATTAAAGGAGGTAAAAGTAGAAATAGCCGCGCTTCGCGATAAAGAGCTTGGCGAGCTTGCGCGGGTCTCAGGACTTTCCAAGAAAGACGCGGAGGCAGAGCTCATATCCCGCGTAGAACAGGAAATTCAAGGGGAAATAAACGAACGTGTTAAGAAGCTTGAGGGCGAGGGCAAGGAGACGCTCGAGAAAAGAGCGCGCGATATTTTGGTTACCGCGATGCAGCGCTACGGCGCCTCTCAGGCTCAGGAAGTTACCACAACCACAATCACTTTGCCCTCTGATGAGATAAAAGGAAGGATTATAGGCAAAGAAGGAAGAAATATACGCACGCTTGAAAGATTGTGCGGCGTCGAGCTTATAATTGACGACACTCCCGAGTCGCTCATAATCTCTGGTTTTGACGCAGTGCGCCGCCATGTCGCGAAACTTGCCCTTGAAAAGCTTATGGTTGATGGCAGGATTCAGCCGGCGCGTATTGAGGAGTATGTATTAAAGGCAAAAGAAGAAATCGCCAACAAGATAAAAGAGGCGGGGGAGGCGGCTGTGTACGACGCGGGGATCCTCGGCCTTGACCCAAAGCTTATATGGCTTCTGGGCAGGTTGCGTTTCCGCACAAGCTACGGCCAAAATGTGCTGATGCATTCGCTTGAGGTATGCCATCTTGCCGGGGCCTTGGCTGGCGAAACCGGGTGCGATATTCAGGTTGCAAAAAAGGGCGGCCTTCTTCACGACATAGGAAAAGCAGTAGATCATGAAATAGAAGGATCTCATGTTGAAATCGGACGGAATCTTCTTAAAAAATTTGGCGTATCAGAGGATGTCATAAAAGCAATGCAGGCGCATCACGAGGAATATCCCTATGAGACATTAGAGTCTATAATAGTTCAGACCGCGGATGCTTTGTCCGCGTCCCGTCCCGGCGCGCGGCGCGATACTGTAGAAAATTATCTCAAGCGCCTATCGGAGCTTGAGGGCATCGCGGATTCATTCTCCGGGGTGGAAAAATCGTACGCGATACAGGCAGGCAGGGAAGTGCGGGTATTCGTTACCCCAACAGCGATAGATGACCTTAGCGCGAAAAAGATGGCTCGCGATATAGCAAACAGAATCCAACAGGATCTTAAGTATCCGGGGGATATAAAAGTGACAGTGATTCGCGAGACAAGAGCAATTGAGTACGCAAGATAATGAAAATATTATTTTTCGGTGATATAGTGGGCCGCCCCGGCAGGGAAGGGGTCGCTAAAATATTACCCAAACTCAAAGAGAAATACAATCCTGATATTGTGGGGGCAAATGTAGAGAATCTGGCCCATGGGCACGGAATTTCAAAAGAGACGATTCGCGAGATAAGCGAGGCCGGCGTTGATTTTTTTACCTCGGGAAATCACGTATGGGAGGGTAAGGACTCAAAAGAACTGCTTCAAGACGATACGCTTCCATTAGTGCGCCCAGCCAACTACCCTCCTCGCGCTCCGGGAAAGGGATTTCACGTTGTGCAGGTTGCGACAAAAAGATTGCTAGTCATAAATCTAATGGGAAGAGTGTTTATGAAAGTGCAGATTGACTGTCCCCTTCGCAGGGTCGATGAGATTTTGGCGAAATATACCCTTGACAATGACGATGATAGTAACAAAGAAAAAATTGACGCGATTTTTGTTGATTTTCACGCGGAGGCGACTTCCGAAAAAAGAGTTTTGGGATTTTATCTTGACGGCAGAATTTCTGCCATGGTAGGTACGCATACGCATGTCCCAACCGCTGACGAGCAGATTTTGCCCAAAGGCGCGGGCTACATAACGGATGTTGGAATGTGCGGAGCCAAAGACTCCTCGATTGGCGTTGATAAGGATATAATGATAGAAGAGATGCTGACTCAAGTGCCGCAAAAAAAAGAAATAGCAGAGGGTGGGGCTTGTGAGGTAGGCGCGGTATTGTTTGATGTAGGCAAGAACGGTTTGTGTAAAAAAGTTATAAGAGTGAGGGAGGTGATGGATTAACTTGGCTTAAATACTTGCAAGGTTATTTATTAAGGGGGTAGAATATAGATATAGGTGTAAAGGTCGGGAAATATTATAATCCGATTACATATTATGACTAGAGATAATCTTATAGAACAAATGGCATCAAAGGCGGGTGTCACAAAAACACAGGCGGATGGAATCCTTCGCGCTTTTACTGATGTGGTAACCACCGCATTAAGCACAGGCGACACCGTGGGGCTTGTGGGTTTCGGAACATTTCAGATTTCAAAGCGCGCCGCGCGCCAAGGGGTAAACCCAAGGACGGGCGAGAAGCTTCAGATTCCCGCGATGAATGTACCGAAGTTCAAGTCTGGAAAAGCTCTCAAAGACGCAGTAAGATAGATACAGGGACCGAGATCCCTGCCTGCCGGCAGGCAAGGTCTATATAAACTAAACGGCTCACCGTCGGTGAGCCGTTTAGTTTATATAGCGGGTAAGGGGAATCGAACCCCTGTCAACAGCTTGGAAAGCTGTGGTAATGCCATTATACGATACCCGCCTTCGCTCACTATAACAAAAAAAGCGTTGGATTTCAACGCTTCTATTTTTTACGCGATAAGTCGAGACGGAGTTTTTGCTTTTCTAAGTATGTCGCCGAAATGCGAAGTGATGCCGACATTGCCCCTTAATCTAATTCCGTAGTTTTGCGGTAAATGTGCGATAACAGTACGGAGGTGCTCAAGACCGTTCTTCGCGTCAACGTCGAGCCATATTTCCGGTTCGCCGGGATAGATTATGCTCCCCGCGGACTCGGTTTTTCCTATGTGTAGTTGGACAATCCATACCCGCGTGCCATCGAAAACCCATTCGAGTCTCACGGCGCCTAGTGCCACGCTTACCGCAAGATGAAGCTCCCGCACCTTTGCGAGCACCTTTTCGGGAAGTTGCTCTCTCATCTCGGCGCCAACCATAAACCCATCTCCGTATCCGCCCTTGCCCTCGATGAGCAGCTCATTATTTGCGTCAACGAGTGCCGCGCCGGAGTAGAGCGCTTCGATTGAATCTTGCACAAGAAGCGAGGAGATGTTCGTTCCTTCGGGGTCGCATTCTTGCATGAGCCGGAATGGGTCTTTCCATCCGCGGAAGGTAGGAAATTTTCCCGGCACTTGTTCATTGGGGCAGGTGCGCATCCATACTTCTGCGCTACCCGTGTGTTCCCCCAATTCGAAATTGGGAATGTGGCGTCCAATGACGATCGTGTATGGCACCGGAAAGCCCATAAGGTGCGCGATGAGAAGTCCGAAGGCCTTATCGCCCATCGTGCGACTGTAGTTGTGGGGCCACCTGGTTTCGGGTGCCCGCGGCTGACCAGTTGAGTAGAAATCAACCTGCCAAATAATGGCGTGATCGCGAAGATACCCAACGCGCATGGGGTAGATAGAAAACTCAACCCGCTCTTTTTCACCGAAGGGAATGTGCGGGGCGAAACGATAAACTTTTTCTATGAGTTTTAGGCCAAGAGCGCGGGGGAGAGCCATTGTGCCTGGTTTTTCCACGCAGCGCGGCGTATCGAATGGCGCGACCTCCATGAGGTCCCCGAACAACACCCCGGAAAATGCGCAGTCGCGCACGCTAATAGTTTCGTTGATTATTACATAGAATCCCCTTTGATTAAGCTCGCGAACCTTCGCTTCGGCTTCAGACGCGTCTGTTATCCCCACGATGAAAGGGTTTCCCTCGGATTTTTGGAGCAAGAAACTTCGGATGTTTACCGACGGAGATGTCTGTGTCTTATACATCGCGAAAACCGCATCCTGCACAGAACCCCAGCGAGTATTCGGGTTACTTCCCAAAACTCGTGAAAATCTTTGCTCGCCGTCTGGACCGTAACTTACAAACTGAGCGATATTGAGATTTTTTTCTGCAAGCCAGTTTAATCTTGCGTCCTTAAGTCCAGCTTTCATTTTCCTTCCTCCCGCATTTTTATTTTCATTTTCAAGGAACAGTGCGTTCCTGTATTTT
>JBASTI010000038.1:0-17928 GCA_049274815.1 Candidatus Spechtbacterales bacterium
AATAAGTAACCAGTTCCTACCATATCTTCATCATCTGGCGGACAGGCAATTCCGCATGGCGCGGAATTTGGGCTTTAGTTTGCCTGATGCTGGGGAAACAATATTCCCTGCCTGCCGGCAGGCAGGGTGTGGGAACGGAGAATGGCGCTAAAAGGAGCAACGAAATGACGACGCAACGAGAAACAAGTAAACGGCTTACGTGGGGAGAAACGCTCTTCCCCAAAGAAACGATCGAGGGAAAATACCACCATGGGACGCCTATCTTATTCGAAAAGATTTGGCAATTCCGGGGCACAAGCACACATGAGATTGGGGATGCCTTATTTCTCCTCAAACGTTCAACTGGCTCTGAGAATGTAGACTATGCCGCCTTCTGCATCGAAAAAGTTTTTGAGGGGCTTACGGATCCCTATCTCGTAAAAAGAATACTAAAAACATTTCCCGATTACCCCGATCGCATATTTCAAAATACGAACCTTGCGCTGGATCTTGCGAAGCACGCACGAGAATCTTTGGGCGAGTTAACTCTTGAAGTGTTCTTCGAGGTCATATTCCCAAAAAACAAAGATATGCTTTGGGAATATCTTGTCCACAACGCCAATCAGCCACGGATGGCGCTGAGCCCTCCCGATCGCCCTCCCGATCCCGCAAGAAAAATACAAGAATGGCTAGAGCAGACGGCTCTTTTCACATTTCTCAATTACTTTGCTGGGTGCAATGAAACAACAAAACACAACCACAGGGGAGACATACGAAAATTTTTGAGGAATGTATACGAGGAACCTTTAATGATGCACGGGGAAAAAATAGGCATTTCCGACTGGTCGAACAATGCGCGCTTCACCCTTGCTGAAGCGCTTGTCGCCAATAGCATGTATGAGGAATGTCTGGAATATGATCTGCCGGAAGCTTATCAGGGATTAACGAGAAAATTCCTTGGGGTAGGATTTATTGAAGGGGAAGATGGATTAGCTCACCTTTATGTATCCGATAAAAAGTCCTCCCCCGAAAAAGCCATGACCAAAGCGTTAGAAAACAAAGAGTGGGCGCATATATGGAGCGTTATAACTCGCATGGCTTATAAATACGAGCAAGCACACTTCGCGCGCATTATTGACCACAACGATCCTGGGATCGCGCAGGGTCATACAAACGTACCCCTAGAATTGGCATTTGTATTTAAAAACGGACTCACGGACGCGCATGGAGTTTACGGATTTTAAAAAGTTTCAGGGACCAATTCGGTCCCTTTTTTATTTTCGCAAAGCAAGGTACTCCGCAAGCGCTTCTTGCCACGCTCGCAAAGGTGGGAGCTTGGTATTGAGCAAAATTGAATATTGCGGACGCTTGGCGGGACGAGGAAATTCAGCGGAGGCGCAGGGCGTAATTACTCTCGGGGCCTGACCCCCTTGTCCAAGGATTTCACTTGCGAAATCATACCAAGTAGTTTTCGGTTCGTTTATAATATGATAAATCCCGAAATCTTTTTTATTTTCAATGAGTTCTCTTGTTTTGCGAGCGAGATCCAGGGAAAAAGTCGGCTTGCCGTGCTGATCATTCACGACTCGCAACTCCTGCCTGCCGGCAGGCAGGTCTTTTTTTTCTTTGGCTAGACGAAGCATTGTTTCGACAAAATTTTTCCCATTGATGCCGTATAGCCATGATGTACGAATAAGATAATACTCCCCTCCTGCCTCGCGAACAGCATTCTCTCCCACAAGCTTCGTCTCTCCATAAAAGTTGAGGGGGTTGCCAGACTTGTCGTCCTCGCTGTATCCCTCTATCTTCTTGCCGTCAAAAACATAATCCGTGGAATAATGCGCAAAAACAGCCCCGACATCTTTCGCGGCCGCCGCAAGATACCCGGGGGCCGCGCCATTCACTTGCATTGCTAACTCTTTATTGGTTTCGCACCCGTCAACATCAGTATATGCCGCGGCGTTAATAACGACATCCGGTTTTAAATTTCGAAAAAGCGCGAAAATTCCTTCCTTATCTCTTATGTCAAGTTCATCTTTATCGAGAAGATAAGGATTCAAATCATAAAACACTCTCCCCAAATCTCTCCCGAGCATTCCTTTCGCGCCAAGGATAACAATTTTCATACCTCTTTATTAACACAAAACAAGGCATATGGACAATGTTGCTTAAATTTTGTAAAGTATGGAGATGGAAAATTTATCTGGTTCAACCCAAAAACTCTCAATCCTTGCCCGTCTTTTCGGAGAGGGAAAAATTACTCTTGGAGAAATTTCAGAAATTACGGGCGTGAATCAAAATCAGCTCAAAAATTTGTTTCTCAAAGAAGGGCTCATCCGGACTCGGACTATTCTTGTGGCGGGAGGCGCGGGATTTATTGGAAGTAATTTTATTCACCACATTCTTGAAAAATATCCTAATTACAAAATTATAAACTACGACAAGCTGACCTACGCAGGGAATCTGGATAACCTGAAGAATGTCGAAAAAGACCCCCGGTACGCCTTTGTTCAAGAGGATATTGCAGATATGGAGACCGTCGAAAAAACGATTGCGGAGCATAATGTAGAGGCTATCATCAACTTTGCGGCCGAGAGCCATGTCGGCAGAAGCGTGATGTATCGAGCGGATGAATTTGTACGAACAAATGTTTTAGGCGTACACTCGCTTCTTGAAGCAACAAAAAGAAATCAGCCGCAAGTGAAATTGTACATTCAAATAAGCACTGACGAAACGTATGGCACCCTTTCGCTTACCGACACGGTGAAATTCACGGAAGAGACTGGCTTTGCCCCCAATGTCCCCTACGCCGCGGCAAAAGGCGGGGGTGATCTTATGTGCCGCGCGTACCACCGCTCATACAATGTGCCGGTCATCGTCACTCACTGCTCAAATAATTACGGCCCCTATCAACATCCTGAAAAACTTATCCCAAACTCTATGTTTCGCGCGCTTCGGAGCCAGCCCATTATGCTGCACGGGGGCGGTCAGCATGTGCGCGATTGGATACATGTGCAGGACCACTGCGAAGCTATTGACCGCGTTCTTCACAAGGGAAAGCCGGGCGAGGTATATAATATAGGTAGTGATAATGAAAAATCCACACTTGAGATTGCAAAAATAATCTTGCATATGCTCGGAAAGCCGGAGTCGCTAATCACCCTCGTCCCCGACAGACCGGGGAACGATCTTCGCTATTCCATTGACACAACTAAAATTAGACGGGAATTAGCTTGGGAACCAAGGCAGTCATTTGAAGAAGGAATCCAAAAAACCGTCCAGTGGTACCAGCACAATATTGACTGGGTGGAAAGGATTCGGGAGAAGGATAAAGAATTCAGTAAGTACATATGAAAGCTTTAGTTACCGCCGCGCGCGGCAGCAATTTAAAACCCTTAACCCATACAATAAACAAACACCTCATCCCATTGGCAAACAAGCCGATGATTTTTTACGCGCTTGAGCACATAGCGTCTGCCGGCATTGCGGATATAGGGATTATTATAAACGAGAACGATACGGAGGTTCCGGAAATCATTGGCGATGGGTCGCGATTTAATGCGAATATTACATATATAAAACAAACAGGCGGCACTCTCGGTTTGGGACATGTAATAAAGGTCGCGAAAGAATTTTTACGGGATGAAAAATTCCTCCTGTACCTCGGGGATAATATAATAAACGACGATCTCTCTCCGCTTGTAAAGCACTTTGAACAGGGCAACGCAAACTGCCTCCTTTCGCTTGCCCGCGTGCCGAATCCCCACCGCTTCGGCGTCCCTGAAATACGCAATGGAAAAATCGTGCGCGTGGAAGAGCGCCCGGTGCACCCAAAAAGCGAATTTGCCGTAGCGGGACTGTACTTCTACGACAATACGGCCCATATCGCGGCAGAAAATATTAAGCCGAGCTTCCGCGGCGATTATGAAATTTCCGATATTCATACCTGGCTTGCCCAGAACGGCTACAATGTCCAGTGGCGAGAAATCAAAAACTGGTGGAAGGACCGAGGAGACCCGAGGGATCTGCTTGAAGGAAATAAACTCATCCTTTCCGGCCTTACGCGATCGAAACTCGAAGGAACCATAGAGCCCACTGTAAAAATAGAAGGCGCGGTGGAAATAGGGAAAGGCACAAGGATCGGAGGGAAAACACTCATCCGCGGACCAGTATCCATCGGGGAATACTGCTTAATCAAGGATTCCTACATCGGCCCATTTACCTCGCTCGGCAATAAGGTGGAGGTGCATGGCGGAAACGTTGAGCATTCTTTAGTTTTTGATGACGCAAGCATTGTGACTCCCTCAAAAATAGTTGATAGCATTATCGGCGCCGGCTCAACCATAAGCTCCCGGCACTTTGAAATGCCGGAGGGGAGTAAAATTATAGTCGGCGAAAACTCTAACCTTGCGATATGATGCTTTCTATAATAATAAACCATTACAAATCTCCGGAGGTTCTCAAGTTATGCCTAAAATATATTGAAAAAAATGCGCCTCAAGGCGCGGAGATTATTGTCACGGACAGCGAAACAATTGAAAAAACGCGAGGCATGATGCATTACGATTTTCCCAAGATTATATTTTTGCGGGAAAAAGAAAATGTTGGATTTGCAAAATCAGTAAACCGGGGCATTCGCGACGCAAGGGGCGATTTCTTTTTGATTATAAACGCCGATGTGATGGTGACGGGAAAAGACGCAATTCCAAAAATGCTTGCGTATATGGAAGAGCATGAAGATGTGGGGGTATTAGGCCCCCGGCTTTTTAACATAAACGGCGAATACCAGCCCTCATGCTTTCGTTTCTATACGCCGGGCACAATTCTCGCCCGCCGTACGCCATTTGGAAAAACGGCGTGGGGGAAAAGAGAGCTTGCCCGATTTCTACCCGAACCCTCCTCCGACCCTGCGTCGACCGATTGGCTCATGGGCTCTGCCCTTCTTGTCAGACGAAAAGCATACGAGCAAGTTGGCCCGATGGACGAGAGATATTTTATGTATCTTGAAGATACCGACTGGTGCCGCAGTTTTTGGGAAAAAGAATGGAAAGTTGTATATTATCCCGATGCCTTTTTCTACCACTACCATTTCCGGGCCAGCAAAAAACGCGGCGCGATAGTCGACCTGCTCACAAACAAATACGCCCGCGTCCACCTTGTAAGCGCCGTAAAATACTTTAGAAAGTACGGACTCAAAATACCAAGATACGGGATATAAAATCAGGCCATGGTTACTGTTCCAGTTCCTCGATATCAGAAATGGCTTCGTCGAGAGAATCTTGAAACAGTGGTCGTACTGCTTCTGGAAATTCCGCAAACTCATCAACTTTTTCGGCTTCGCTTCGCGGCGCAGAAATCTCTTCTTTCGTCTCTGGGGCTCCTTTTTCAGATACAGCGAAAAGCCACAGAATTGCCGCCGTGGCGATAATAATTAGCGTCGCTACAGCCGCGAAAACAATTTTTTTATTAAAGCGAGGCAAATTATTTACTGGCATTTTTTATATACGGCTTAATATCATTTAGAAACTTTTTCCACCGAACTTTTGTTTCCTGAACAATTTTCTTCAATTCTTTTGTGTCATCTGTTTTTTCAACTTCCTGCTTCTTTGTTTCAATAAACACTTCGAGCGCAATTACTTCATTTTTCGGCGCGCCCCAATCAGTCATCAAAATCTCAGCGTGCACCTCTAATTCATAAAGCCGGAAAATAATAAGGTTTTTAACCTTTTCTTTAAGCTCCTCTACGCGCGCGCCGTCCACTCCTATCACTCCCCTTGCGCATTGGACGCGCCCTGACCCGGGCGGCAACTTCCAGCACGGCCCCAGTTCCTGATACAGCCGCGTGCATTTGTTTCTTTCCTCCTTTGTCTCCTCTGCCTTGCAGTACTCGGGCGCGTAAAGCACTGCAAATTCTTGCGCAAGCTCTTTATGGGTTAAGCCAAGCCGGCAGGAGATGCGCTCTTCAAGGGCTCTAAGATGCCCGCAACGTAAGCCGGGACATACCCTTGCTTCTTCCGGCTTTACGGCGGAAACTCCAGGACAGTCCTTGCTCACATTGCAACTTCTATACTGGCGGCCATCATATTGACACTGGTTCCAATCGCCGCACTGGTATTCATCCTTTACGCACGCTTCCACGGGCATTTTTGGCTCCGCGGACGCCTCGGCTCGCTCCGCAGGCACCTCGGCCTCTTGGGGTTTTGGCGCGGGCGCAACCGGGCATGACTGTTTTTCGGCCGGCTTTGGAGTTTCCGCAGTTGGGCAATCGTTCGTAAGTACGCACGTTCGCGTTTCGTTCCCGGCAATACTGCACTGGGACCAATCCCCGCATGTCCATGTATCCTCCTCGCATGGAGGTGGCGGGGGCGGAGCTCCACCGCCTCCTCCCCCTCCGCCTCCTCCGCCGCCCCCGCCACCGGCAGCGAAGACAGAAAAGGCCAGAAAGGTAGCAAAAGGAACTGCCGCAATCCCCAGAATGGAAAGGAACTTTGAGCAATCGCATTCTTTAAAAAATTTCATGACGGAAAACTTTCCTCCGCCCGTAAAAAATAACGCAAGAAAAATCGCAAAAAGAAGAATCGTGACTTCCGTTGCCGAAGTGATACCCCCGGGCAAATTCGCGACAAGCGTCGCAACCGCCATCTCGCCCGCGGCAAAAAATGACAGTATTCGGATAAATATACCGAGCAAAATAAGCAGGCCTCCGAAAAATTCAAAATATGTAATAAATATCGTAACAAATTCGGGGGCAGGAAATCCAAGCCCCCCAAAATACGCAGCAAGCGCTCCCCTGTCTTGCGCGAAAAGTTTCAGCGCTCCCTCATACGCGAAAATCCCTCCCGCGGCAAGACGAAGCAATAGCAAAGAAAAGTCGATGTGTTTCCCCGCCAGTAGTTGTCGCATCATATTGATTTTACTATAACAGATAATGGTGTTATAATAAAGAAAAGGGAAAAACTGCTTGCAACAATCCTGTGAGGTGGTAAAAATGAGCCTTGAGATTAAAGCGGCACATTTAAAATTAGCATTTTACCTTCTGGCATGGCACCTTAAAATGCCTAATCTTTTCTATGCGAATGCAGATATAGTTTATTGCTTTTTCTCTCGCATGGATGAAAACGCTACTTATGCCGTTATCGCGCAAAGCAAAAATCCAGACGCAGAACCCTGCTATTTTGGGGAGATTATTATATATACCGCGGAAAATGGATTTGTTATTGACGACAAATCCGATCCTACTGAAAAAGCGGCCCTAAAAAGATTTTATCAGGACACATTCTTGAATGTTGCGGCATGGTATATCTGCCCGCTTTTTGAAGCCAACGGACGAAAATGGCCGTATATGCCGCGAAGCTATGTAGAGGCATATATATACGAAACAAAAGACCTCAAAAAAAATAACCCCGATAAGTATCACGAATATCTCAACGGCGTCTTTGCCCTTATAAACGAAACAGAAGCAAAGTGGTGGCTATACCCATACGAAAACGTATTGAGCCAATTTGGGGAAAAGGCACAGGAAAATATCCTCATCTTTATGGGAATGTTTTTGAAAGCTTGTGAGGAACAAAAAGCAAAAAAGAGAGGCGCAACCAAAACAAATCTTAGTCCGGAAGTCATTAAATTCTTAGAGAGCATAAAGGAAATAGAAGAACTAGACAACCCGCCCCCCACCTAAAGGGGGGTTTTATTTTACGCGCCGTGTTTTACCTCCATCACATCGCCGTCTTTCATAATGTAATCTTTCCCCGCCGTATACATAACTCCCTTTGCCCTTGCTTCAGACCAACTGCCCGCGATAAGAAGTTTATCCCACGGGATCACATCCGCGCGGATAAACTTTTCTTCAAAGTCAGTATGAATGACCCCCGCGGCTTCTGGCGCGCTAGCGCCCTGTTTTGTAGTCCACGCGCGCGTCTCATCTTCGCCTGTTGTGAAAAAGGTCATAAGACCAAGAGTTTGATATGCGATGTTTATCAGATCGGGAAGCCTTGAAACAAGCCCCAACTCTTCCTGCTCCTCTTTTGAAAGCCCTGCCGCATCAAGCTCCTCACGCACATTTATTTCTATTGTTAGAAAGTCCCCCAATGTAACGGGGTTAAACCCCGTTACATTATTATTAATTAAAATTATACCCGGCTTTGCGGTAAGTAGCTGTAAATCTCTTATTGGCTCCTCCAAAATGCTACGCGCCATAACCCCATCCCCTAAAGATTTTATAAGCCGCTCAAGTATGGGCAGTTCTTTTATGGCGTCCTTATTTCCGCCCCTAGATTCTTTCCGCACCTTCTCCAGATGCTTTTCAACTGTCTCAAGATCTTTAAGCATAAGCTCGGTCGTCAAAATCTCGATATCCGCTTTGGGATCCACCCGCGCTTCCACATGGATAATATTTGGGTCGTCAAACGCCCGTAAAACATAAAGCACCGCGTCCACTTCGCGAATATTTGCAAGAAACTGATTGCCCAACCCCTCGCCCTTGTTTGCTCCGCGCACAAGTCCAGCGATATCAACAAACTCCACAATAGCTGGAATCTTTTTGGCTGAATGAGAAAAATCAGCTAGTTTGTCCAGCCGCCCATCCGGCACCATAACTACCCCGACATTGGGGTCAATAGTCGCAAAAGGATAATTTGCAATCAAAACCTCTTTTTTTGTAAGTGCCTTAAACAACGTGGACTTGCCGACGTTGGGCAGGCCGACAATTCCGATGGATAACGACATGGCAATATAGTAGCAAAATAAAAATGCTCCGTATAGACTGACGGAGCTAAATACCTAAGGCCTTATGCTTTCCGGCGGGGCAATGCGTTCAACCGGTCTATAGATCAACCCGTAATCATTGTTTGAGGAACACATATCAAGTAGATGAACAATCTGGGCAAGCGGCGGCAGATCTTTGAACCTTATTTTTTCATGCCCATTTGGTACGGGAGTATAGCGTCCGTAATGATAGTGAGCCGCATAAGCTATCTGCTCAAGCGCGTCATCATCAACGAACCCATGCGAAAGGTACTTCCACCGCAGGGCCGCTAGCTCGCCATGATTTTTTAGAGTTTTCTCGCCCCAAGGACAGCCGTTTTTCAAAGTATCGGTGATGAGAGTCGCGGCCAGCACTATGTCGCGGGCGCGAAGATCGAACCTTTCTTCATCGTCAGTGTATCCATATGCCTGAAGAAGCCGGTTAGCAGATTTGCAGCATTCCATTAAGTGCCAAACAATGCCTCCGGGCTCGTTGTGCCAGCTTGGATGCTTTCCCCCAGACACAGAAGCTGGAGCGCTAAAAAATGCTACAGGAACGCCAGCAAAGTAATAGTGCTTTATAGCTTGCCTGATATCTTGGTCTGATATCCGCTCTACTCCCCACTGCCACAGGGATTCGATTTTCCCCTCTACGGTCTCGTCTATCTGATCGGATTTTTCCCGCAAAAGATTTATGAGGGCTCTGAAATTGTACTCCATACCACTCTCCTTCAAAGAACTTTTATAATACCATATACTTACCATATAATATCTTTATGAACAAGGCAGAGCGAACTATTTTCCACATAGACCTAGACGCATTTTTTGCCTCGTGCGAAGAGCGGGAAAATCCGCAGTTTCGGGGGAAGCCGATTGTGGTTGGCGCGGATCCTAATTCGCCAGCTGGCGAAGGCACGGGGCGAGGAGTTGTCTCAACCGCAAACTATATTGCGCGCAAATTTGGTATTCATAGCGCAATGCCCATTTCGCAAGCATGGCGCCTCTGCCCGCGCGCCATTTTCCTGCCGGTAAATAGCGCGCTTTATTCACGGGTTTCCGGGGCGGTGATGAAAATTTTAAAAAATGCCGCCCAAAAATACAACGGGAAATTTGAGCAGGCCGGAATTGACGAAGCGTATATTGGTTTTTGTCATATTGTTCACGATCGTGAACTAATTGCCAAAAATATAAAGACGAGAATATCCAACCAAGAAAAAATTACTGCCTCGGTTGGCGTTGGCCCTAATATGCTCATCGCAAAAATCGCGAGCGATTTTCAAAAACCGGATGGACTTACTATTGTACACGCAAAAGATGTGCAAAAATTTCTGGATCCTCTGCCCATACGAAAACTTCCCGGCATCGGCCCAAAGACCGAATCTGAACTTAAAAGATTTAGAGCACAGACAGTTGCCGACTTGCGTGAAATTTCCCAGTCAACTCTTTACGAAGAATTCGGCCAGCATGGAATTTCGCTATACGAATCCGCCCGCGGCATTGATCATCGCGATGTCGGCGAAGAAAACGCGGGCTCAAAATCTATAAACGAGGAACATACCTTTGAACACGATACAGACAGCGCGCAGGAAATTCTACCCGTATTTTTTTCTCTAATAAAGAATGTACTCAAGACGACAAAGTCAAGCGGCTACAAAAACTTCAAAACTATTACAGTCAAAATCCGCTACGCCGATTTCAAAACTCACACAAAATCGCAATCAGGAAAATACTTTACAAAAGATTCTGCCGCGATTGAAAAACTCGCCCTCTTTCTTGTTTGGCCATTTTTAAATAAAAAAATCCGCTTAATCGGATTCCGGATAAACGGATTTAAGATATAAAAATTTATGCAAAAAATCCGCCTTATTCGGGCGGATTGTGAATCTACTTAAATATTGCCTTTTTTATTTTCCCGGGGATACCGAGCTTCCGGTGAAATATAAAGGCAACATAGGTTGCCGCAAGCAAACCGACAGTAGCCACCTTTTGCCAAAGGGGAATGTCGTGCAGCCGATCATCGGGTATAAAAACAAACATGACGAACAATCCCATAAGCACAACGAGTGCCAAAACAACACGGGCGGGAGCATAAGTCGTTCCCCGCAAAAAAGGATAAAGCATCACAAAAAGGATAAACGAGAATTCAAGAAATACAAAGGTGCTATGGTACAGCTTAAGATACGAAGATACGGATCCCGCCTCAAGAAAAGACGAAGCGTCCGGCTCAAAAAACGCGATAAGAATGCCGCCGGGCACGACAACAAGCGCTTTCCATAAAGGAATTCTGAATTTGTTTTTTGCGAGAAGCCAGAAGGACAGAGCGTTGAATATGGGAAGTACGATATGATCCCCATAAAGATAGGCAAACGAGAACCATTCATTCCAGTTAAGCAAATATGCCGGTATTGCCCACACGAAAAAAATACTGAAAAATCCGAGAATTCCCGCAACCCACGGATGCCGCATCAAAAGCACGAGAAAATCCCGCCAAGCCCTCTTCATGGCCCTCACCTCCTTCTCCCGTTAAGGATAGATATTTTTATTTCAAGGTTCTAATAGAGCAGTGGAGGAGAGCCCTCATAGGGTTTTGGCTCTTCCTTTTTGATCTCTGCTTTTGGTACTTCCGGTTTCACCTCTACTTTCGGCTCTTCTTTCTTTTCTATAATCGGCACCGGCTTTGTTACCGGTTTTGCTGGCCTAGGAGCAGGGACGGGCGCGGAGACAGGCGCGGGAGAAACCGCTTTTTTCGGCGCGGGAGCCGAAGGAACAGTGACGGATTGTCCACCAACCGGAGGAGAAACGGGGACGCTGGCGGATAAAATCATTTGCGAAAGCTCGTCGCCAAGAATTGCTTTATTTTCGTTGAATGTCTCAATGTATCGCGCCGCGTCACCTCCCGCGCTCTTTATGTAGTCAGTAAGGGACTCTTTCTCCTCTTGGCTTGCTTTTTCGTAATCGCTCTTAAAGCGCTTTACGGAATTTTCCTGTGCCGCTCGTATGGCTTCTTTTGCCTGCTCTGGAACTTTTTCCTCAACAGCTTTTAAGACCTCCAAATTGCGAAGCGGTTTGAAAGCGCTGCCCTCATCGCTTGTTGCTAAAATAAGCGCGTTCTTTGCGGCCTCTTTATCTTCAACTCCCGCAACAGCTTCGGCTATATGCCCAATGGTCTTTTCGCGAACATTATTTATATCCGCAATTTGTTCCTCGCTTGCCCCTTTTTCAATTTTATCAATTACTGCCTGATGCTTAATGCTCTGCACTATAAATTTTTCCTTATCAACAATAGCTTTCGCGAGGGCAAGATCCTTCTCGTAACTCTTGAGGTGCTCTGCCGCGCGGCTATTGTCTCCCCTCTCCGAAAGAATCTGGGCCTCCGCGATTTTCTCATTCGCAAACTGCAGCTTTAGCTCGGCTTTATTTTCCGCGCCGAACGTAACAGTGGAACGAACTCCTCTTGATAAATTCTTAAAGAAATAGAAGGGACTGCCGGGCAATATTTTTGGCACGCTCACGCCAAGCGATTCAAGATCAACCTTCTCATCTTGCGCGATAGAAATCGCGGCGAGATTATAGGAGGAATTGCTATTTTCTTGCGCGTGCGCATAATAAAATATGCTCATGATAAAGAACGAGGCCAATGATAAAACAAATAGAATACTTATTAAGTATTTCTTCATAGTAAAAACATTAATTATAACGTTTCTCATTATACCACAAAGAAAACAACGCTACCGAATCAAGATATCCCCACCCTCTACGGTTATCTTTACAGAGCCGCCTTCCGCGACTTCGCCGGCAACAATTTTTTTTGCCAGCGGATCAAGGATATTCTTTTGTATCACGCGCTTGAGGGGGCGGGCGCCGTAATTTGGATCAAATCCCTTTTTCGCGAGCCAGTCTTTTACACCCACACCAATAGATATCTTAATACCTCTCTGCGCCAAAAGCCGCTCTCTCACCTTGAAAAGCTGAAGGTCCACAATTTTGGAAAGAACTTTGGGAGACAAACTTCTAAATATAATTATCTCATCGAGGCGGTTCAAAAACTCTGGCTTGAAGTTTTCCCGCAAACTCGCCATTATTTTTTCGCTGATTACTTCATCTCTTGATATCTGCTTTTCACTTGCGCCGAATCCCAGACTCGAGCTTTCTTGCAGCATTTCTGAACCTACGTTTGAAGTAAGTATGATTATAGTATTTTTAAAATTGACAACCCTTCCCTTGCCATCTGTAAGGCGGCCATCATCTAGAACCTGAAGAAGAATGTTAAAAACTTCCGGGTGAGCTTTTTCTATTTCATCAAAAAGAACCACGCTATAAGGCCTTTTTCGTATTTTCTCCGCAAGCTGTCCGCCCTCTTCGTATCCAACGTATCCCGGGGGCGAACCAATAATTCGCGATACTGCGTGCCGCTCTCCGTACTCGGACATATCAAGACGGATAAGCGCTGTTTCGTCATTGAACATAAATTCTGCAAGGGCCCTGGCAAGCTCTGTCTTGCCAACGCCCGTAGGACCAAGAAACATAAACGAGCCAATGGGCCTGGTTTCTTCGGCAATACCCGCGCGGCTTCGCCGTATTGCGTTTGCCACCGCGCTTACCGCCTCTTCCTGCCCAACAACTCTTTTTTCAAGCTCTCTTTCCATGTCTTTGAGCTTCACAACCTCCTCTTGAAGCATTTTTGCGACTGGAATACCCGTCCATCGCGATACTACTTCCGCGATATCTTCTTCCGTAACCTCTTCCTTCAAAATGCGCGAAGTGCTTTGGATTTTCACAAGTTCCTTTTCTTTTTCCTTCACCTCTTTTTCAAATTGCGGAATTTTGCCGTATCGCGTCTCGGCAACTTTTTGAAGATCTCCGGAGCGCTCGGCAATCTCCGCCTCCTGACGCATTTTATCAACCTGCTTCTTGAGATCCCGAATGGCAAAAATAATTTCCTTTTCGTTCTTCCATTTGTATTCAAGGGTTCTTGCCCTTTCAGATATATCCGAAAGTTGCCTTTCGGCCACATTTAATGCCCGTTTTGTCTTCTTGTCTTTTTCGCGCTTTAGCGCTTCTTTTTCAATTTTAAGGCGACGCATCTCGCGCTTAAGTTTATCCAGCTCCTCCGGCTGGGATTCTATATTCATACGAAGCGCGCTTGTTGCTTCATCTACCAAGTCCACTGCTTTATCTGGCAAAAACCTGCCCGTGATATAACGATGCGAAAGATTTGCCGCGGAAACAAGCGCGCTGTCTCTTATTTTAACTCCATGGTGAAGTTCATATTTTTCTTTTATGCCGCGGAGAATAGCTATAGTATCCGCCACGGTCGGCTCGGAAACAAATACCGGCTGGAATCTTCGCTCGAGAGCCGGATCTTTTTCAATATGTCGCTGATATTCTCTTAGGGTTGTGGCGCCTATCGCGTGAAGCTCTCCCTTGCTAAGGGCCGGTTTTAGCATATTTGAAGCATCAATAGCGCCTTCCGCGGCTCCAGCGCCGACAATCGCGTGGAGCTCGTCTATAAATAAAATTATGTGGCCTGCCGATCTCTCAATCTCTTTTATCACTGCCTTTAGACGATCTTCGAATTCTCCCCTATATTTTGTGCCCGCGACAAGCGCCCCTATGTCGAGCGCTACAATATCTCTGCCACGAATGCTGTCGGGCACATCTCCGGCGACGATTCTCTGGGCCAAACCCTCCACAATCGCGGTCTTGCCGACACCCGCCTCGCCAATGAGCACGGGGTTATTTTTTGTGCGGCGTGAAAGCACCTGCATAACACGCCTTATCTCGTCATCACGGCCGATCACAGGATCCAATTTTTCTTCGCGAGCCAGCTTTGTTAAATTTCTTGAGTATTTTTCAAGCGCTTGAAACTTGCTTTCCGGCTCAGGATCTGTGACCCTCATACTTCCACGTAAATCCGCGAGAATCTTTAGCACTGTTTCATAATCAAGCTGATGCGCGATATCCGACCCCAAAACAGCCCCGACATACGAGCTTGCTTCTTTGAGGATTGTTTGGGCCGGACATTCTGTGGCCACCATCGCGAGAAACAAGTGCTCCACGCTTATATATTCATCCGAAAGATTTTTCGCCTCCTGCTGCGCTCTTCCCAAAACCCTCGCAAGAGTTGGCGTAATATTCACTTGACCGAAAGGCACGTTAATATCTCCGGAAACCCTCGGGATTCTACCGAGTGCGTTTTCTGTTTTCCCCATTATGAGCGAGGAGTCGAGGCCAAGTTTATTTAGTATTCCAAAAATAATAGATTCGGCCGGATTTTGATCGTAAATCAACGTATGCAAAAGGTGGAGGTCCGAAACCTGCTGATGCTGAAGCTTTTGCGCAAGCTCATGAGCGGCTTGCAAGGCCTGATGAGATTTTTGAGTAAAATTTTGCATCTTTTAATTATACCACATTTTTCCCCAAAAATAATGTCTTCTTGCTTATTCTTTATCAGTAAATACCACTAATCGCTTGGAATAAGTTTTGGAAACTTTATCCCATACTCCTTCGCAGGTAATGAGGTTAAGGTGTGGCTTTCCATCATTTGAGCCAAACACCTCTGAAGCGTCCGCTTTCGGGTCATATCTTCGGCTTTCACGCACCACGAAGAAGGAAATAATAACCCCTTTGTCGTCTTCGATATATATCTTATCCCCTTTGCGTAATTTGTATAGATTATCAAACGCCGATCCTTTCCCGTTTTTCCATCCATAGTGTCCGGCGATAACTGCACTACCATTCGCCCCAGGAAGTGGCCCGAGCTCAAACCACGCTACATCGTCCTGGCTTTTCGGTACATCCATTGCTCCATCAGGAGCAATGCCCACATACTCGACAGCAGAGTCGACATTAATCACTGGAATTTTGAGACGCGCAGGCAATCCAACCTGACCGGTAGACAGGTCAGAATTCACTATCTTTTGAAGGGCAGAGATGTTTGCGGTAAGCGGCGCCGAACCGCCTTGGCTTAAGCTTTGGGGAATAAAATACAAAAAAAGTGCAACAAAAAGAGTTAATCCTGAAAGGACAGCTGCTGATAATAGTCTTCGTTTTGATAAGATTTCAGATAGCATAAATTTTTCGAAAAGTTCATAACCACAAGAGCCAGACCAGCCCTTGATCCGGCTCTTGTTTGCTAATTCTTCTCAGTGCTTAGACTAAATTGTCTGTTCTCTTCGAGCTAGATAGAGCGAGAGTAGGACAATGAAAATTCCGGTTGGAATAATAATGTTCCATGGGGCGCTGCCATTATCGTCAGGACCAGGACCAACTCCGGCCTTCGGCAAACTAGGGGTTATTGGCGTAGGAGTTTGTGTTGGTGCTGGGGGGACAACCACAGGCGCAATGTCATCATTAGTGATCGTACAGGTGACGTCAGTGCCCGCGACGAGCGTCACGCTACCGCTCGAATTACAAGCCCCGCTGAAACTTTGCGTATAAGAGGCATTTGCATCTTCGCTTACTATGTATGTGCCCGCAGAGAGCGAATAAGAAGTCCCGGGCGCTACAGTTCCGGCCGCCGGACTTCCTGCAATGTCGGTCCCGGAAAGCTTTACATGCATGGTGAAGGAAGAAACAGTAGCCGTGCCACCATTGTTATTCACCACTTGCTTTACGACACGAAGGGTTGCTAGCGTAGGCGTAGGGGGTGGAACTGCACATGTTGCTTTAGTAATGGTGTTTGTATCTAATGTAACCGCGCCATTCCTTGCTAACACTCTACCCTCTACGTTTGCACCAGTCGTGAGCGTGGCGGAAGTTAAGGCAAGGATATTTCCTTTGAAAGTGGAGTTTGTTCCAAGTGTCGCAGAACTGCCAACTTGCCAAAAGACATTGCAAGCCTGAGCACTATTTGCGAGGACTACATTACTAGCTCCTGCCGTGATAAGCGTGGAGGCGGTCTTGAAGATGAAGACTGCGTTGGCATCACCCTGGGCGTCGAGCGTTAAAGTCCCCGTTATCCCAAATGTACCGGCCGCAGAGTCGTAGGCACCGGCGGTTTTTGTCGTCCCGCCAAGTTCCGTAGGTACTGTGGAAACTGGTGTTTGCCCTGCGGCGTTATTATATGCCGCGGTCAGATCTGTTTGAGCCTGGACAGCAGTAGAATTTGCCACATGCTGTGTTCCATTAACCGTGCCCGGTGGAAAGCCCGTAACTGCAGAACCTGGGCTTAAACCCAAATTCCCGTTAATAACACTGGAACCAGTATTGGTTATCGTGGAGCCAGCCAGAATCGCAAAATTATCGGCCGTGCCAAGATTTACCGAAGTCGCGGCTATAACTAAAGTCGCAGCTATAACTAACCCAGCTAGACCGGGCGTAAAAGCAACAGCCAATGTAATTATTGAATTTTTATTAAATTTTTTCATATATTTTATTTATTATTTAGTTAATGATAATGATTTTTTATTGGTGGCAAGTATGGTCAACCACATATTTGTTCCAATAATTGATTATTTCTACGACCATACTTATGGTTTACCCCTCGACACTGTTTGCAATACCTTTGCTTATTTTATTAAATCCTCTATTGCTATACTACCAAATAAAATGAATTTAGGCAAACAAACTTCTTGGCGGTGGTGATGTCCCGAAGTTAGAACCTAAAACGGCTTACGGACGACTCACTTTCTTGACCGTTGATCCTATTATAAAGAAATTGAGGCATATTTACAAAGAGCATCCGAAATGGTTTGAGACACCAAAACCAAAGTCGGATAAGGGAATAAATGCTGTTGATTACCCTATTACAATTGAAGATTAGTTACTCTTTTCCTCATGCCTTTCCTTGTAACTTTTCCTCTGCAGTCCTAGATGGTACTGGTGAAATTCTTCACTATCACGCTCATTCTCTATTGTCATAGCTTGCATGCAGCGGCCTCGACGATATGGACCGAATAATTTTGCGAACTCTCCTTGAAACCACTGCAGCGTATCACCCTCACTATGAGTCTTTGACTCTTTGTTGTAATCGGGGTCCCAAGGCCGTCTCCCATATTCATCCATAGCTCCGCCAGTTCCGTCATTATTTCCCCACATTATTTCACCTCCCCAGTGAATAGCACGCGGATCAGGCATCAATAAATAACCATGGCCGAAGGTATTCCAATTTGACTTTGAGATATGCCTTTCAGGATATAGCCACTCTTCTTTTGCGGCGGCAATATATCGTGATGCCCTGCTTTTTATAATGAAGTTAATCTCGCG
>JBASTI010000039.1:0-3837 GCA_049274815.1 Candidatus Spechtbacterales bacterium
TGGCTTGAGAGTACAAGCAAGCGCAATGCCTCCTTTGAGCGTTCGCGTAAAAATTCATGGATAGTTATAAAATTTCCAAGCGACTTGGACATCTTCTCGCCGTTGACGGTCAGAAATCCCGTGTGCACCCAATAATTTACGAGCGGGACCTTTGCTGATATTGTTTCCATTTGAGCAATTTCAGATTCGTGATGCGGGAATATTAGGTCGCGCGCTCCGCCGTGTATATCGTATTGCGCGCCGAATTCGGTTTCGGTAATCGCGGTATCTTCAATGTGCCATCCGGGACGGCCGTCGCCCCAGGGGCTTGGCCATTTCGGTTCGCCGGCTTTTTCATACTTCCATAGGGCGAAGTCTCCTTTGTTTCGTTTTTTTATTGATTTATCTATTCGCGATACTGCGTCTTCGGCTTGCTCTACTGTCCTGCGCGAAAGTTTTCCGTAATCCCTGAACTTTGAAATATCAAAATATATCCCCTCGTTTTCAATCTCGTAGGCATACCCCCCAGCCATTAACCGTTCGACTTGAGAAATAATCTGGGGAATATAGTTAGTTGCGCACGCGTATTTATCCACAGAATTAACTCCAAGCGATTCCATGTCGTGGTAATATTCGGTTTCAAAATTACGCGCAAGATCGCGAGGATCTTGTTTAAGGTCGTTTGCGCGCGCGATAATTTTGTCATCAATGTCCGTGATATTTTGCACATACCGCACCTCGTATTCCCGCGAGCGAAGATATTTTACAAACGCATCAAAAGCGATGTATGTGCGCGCGTGTCCGATATGAGAATAATCATAAACTGTTGGTCCGCATACAAAAATCCCGATCTTCTTGCCCGATCGAGGATTTAACCCCCCTTTTTTTCGCGAAAGAGTGTCGTATAGTTTTATAGCCACTTTTTTTTCTTGAAATATGTCATGAGACCAAGTAGCGTCATTGCGATCGTTCCGGCAATTACCCAAAAACCAAATGGGCTGTGGGTTAACGGCAAAAAGTCAAAGTTCATTCCCCAGAGATTTGCCGTAAGAGTAATCGGAAGAAAAATAACCGACAATACGGTGAGAATTTGTATAATTTCATTAATCTTTGTCGTGAGCAGTGCCTGGTTTGTTTCCGCAAGACCCTGGATCGTTTCTTTGTGATCTTCTATAGCGTCCTCGACAATTTCGAATTGGTCGCGCAGGTATTGAAAGTGATAACTTAATTCTTCGCCAAGAATGCGGGGACCATCGCTTTTTAAGGAATCCATAATAGTTGCCTGCGGCGCGAGAATCCTGCGGAAATCTATAATGTCTCTGCGCGCGACAGAAATTTCAAATACCATTTTTTTCTCCTCGCCTCGAAACATCTTTTGTTCTATGTAGTCTATTTTGCGTTCAATATAATTCAGTTCCTCCAAGTCGTCGTCAAACATCGCTTTGATAATGCAAAAAAGAAGGTGGCCGGCGCCTTTGGTCATACACTCCAGTTGCTTTTCTTCACTTGCCGCTATTTCATCAAAGAGGGCGTTAACCGGCTCAATCGGCACATAATGACTTGTAATAAGGCGATCCTTTGACACTATAATATCAAGCTCACGTGAAAAAATTTCCTTCTTTTTCTTATCAAGCGCGGGGTCATAGAGAATCATAAAAAGATACTGTTCGTGATGTTCAATTTTTGCGCGGTGCGCTGGCGGAATGAGTTCTTCTAACACCCGCCCACGCAAGCCAAATTGTTTTTCTAAATACTGAACATCTGCGAGTTTTGGATCCTGAATATCTACCCATGTAGTATCTTTGTATTGAACTGTTTTAATCATTGATTCTAATATAACATTTTTTAAAAGGAAGCATAGTGTGTATAATTTTTAAAGCATGCGCGAAGGGTTGTATTTTAAGATTTTTTATGTCAATATAATTTGCCGGAGACATTGTCTCCGGAATTGGAATTGTTGTTTGAAAAATAAATATTAAATAGTCGGGAGGTAGTTATGACTACGATAGATCGCGACATTCGACTGAAGCGCTATCGCGCGCTTGCGAAGGTAAGGGCATTACACGAGACGATTGTTGTAAATCTTGGACAGCTTCACGGCGCCGTACTCACCGGCCTTGGCAATGAAGCCGCGCCCGTGGGAATGGCTCTCGCGTACGGGGAAAGTATGGCGCCAATGGACTTTTTGCTTTCTCCAAAGGGCGGAGACCAGCGATCGCAAATGGCGATTGCGGCAGTTAGCGATATTTTTATTGAAAGCGAGCACGATCATTCCTATATGCTTATGCATAACCATCTTCAGCGAAAAGGCGTGGAAGACGGCAATGTGCACTGGGGATGTTTTGAGCATGGCATTTGGCCATTTTATACATCGGATATGATGGCGCTCGTTGATTTGATAACTGGGGGATCCTGGCGCGCGCGAAAGTATGCCAGGAATGCCGTTGGACTGTATCTATTCGGCGAAGGCGCGTCGTCGCAAGGAGTTCTACACGAAGTGAACACTTGGCTTTCTGCGCAGAATTGCGTGCGAACTGGCAAACAACTGGAGCGATATAAGGGGCCTTTAAGCGAGAGGGCCAAGGAGTCCGGAGTATTGAGGCCGGTGCCCGTAAATTTTGGACTTCAGATAAACAGGTGGGCAATTTACACGGATACATTAGATGAGCACGGCGGAAGAGATGTCATCGGACCTTCCGGCAAATCAAACTTTGCCATATGGGCCGAAAGTTACGGAATGCGCGGGATAGATCTGGACGGAGACGATCTCGAAGCTGTTATCAATGCGACGAAAGAAGCGGTTCATTTCGCGCAACAAGATCGACCCATACCCACCTTGATGATGCTACATATGGAAACAAGGCGCACCGCGCATAATGAGCATATGATCGCGCGTCCCCCGGAGGCAAGAAAAAATCGCGACTGGAGTAGGGGAAAAATTGAAGGAGTTGATCCAAAAGTATTTGCCAAAGCATGGGAAGAGGGCAGAGAGCCATTAACACGTTATCGGAATTTTCTTGTGGATTTGGGGGTTGCTTCGACAAAGGAGCTGGACGCAATTTTTGACGGCGAACGCGAAGTAATGGGCGAGCGCTGGGCGCGCGCCCAAAAGGAGCCGCCGGCAACATTTTCTGATGCTATAACCAAGCGCGCTCGCGAGCATTTTATGTTCGCTCCGCATAAGTGGTCCCTGCCGCATATGGAGCGGCCGCTTGATAAAATGCAGAGCGGCATCACAACCACCACCCAAGCGTTCATTGATGTAATGAGCGAGATATTAGAGGAAGATGATGACGTTGTATATAGCGGAGAAGATGTTGGTTCTGGCGGAGTGCTCGTTGCTACGCGCGAACTGCAGGAAAAATTCGGATCGGAACGGGTTTTTGACACCCCGATCTCGGAAATAGCGATTTTGGGAACAAGCGCGGGCGCTTCAATTGAACAGTGGATTTTAGCGTGGCATGGAATTACCAAAAACATCGGCACGCCGTTTTGCGAAGCCCAATTCATGGATTTCGGCGGTGTCTGGCTTCAGAGGATGCGGTCGCTTTCGCCTAATTATTACCAAAAGAGTATGCCACACCACTTCGTGGCTATTTGCCATTATGGTGTTGTGCATGGCGGCGGAAGCGGCGAGTACCATTCAAATCATCGCGCCTTCGACTACATGGGCATGCCCGGTATCGCGATTGTTTCGGTATCCGACGCCTTTGATCTTGTCGGCCTTATGCGCGCGGCCTATGAGGCGCGATGGCCGGTAGTTTTTATGGTGCCAATTTGGTCGTATGGCGAGCGGGAATGCGCGGCAGAAATTCCCAAGGAAAAGTATTTGATACCAATCGGTAAAGCTGCGGTAAA
>JBASTI010000040.1:0-4775 GCA_049274815.1 Candidatus Spechtbacterales bacterium
ACCCCCATTCTAGTGCATTAAAGCGAGTGGGGGAAAAATTCTAGTAGGATACCTATATATGAAAGAAAGCAATATTCGCAATTTCTGCATAATCGCGCACATAGATCACGGAAAGTCCACTCTGGCCGACCGGTTTTTGGAATTGACCGGAACCGTTGAAAAACGCAAGATGCGGGAGCAGTTTTTGGATTCAATGGACTTGGAGAGGGAGCGAGGAATCACAATCAAAATGCAGCCCGTCCGGATGAACTATCAGCTAAAAGCTATAAGCTATCAGCTCAATCTGATTGATACCCCCGGCCATGTGGATTTTTCATACGAAGTTTCCCGCGCCCTTGCGGCCGTCGAAGGCGCGATACTCTTAGTGGACGCGACAAAAGGCGTGCAGGCGCAGACCCTCGCGCATGCAAAAATAGCAATTGAACAGGGCTTAACAATAGTTCCAGCGGTAAATAAAATAGACCTAGATCAGGCGAGGATTGCCGAGACTGAACAGGAGATAGAGGACCTGCTTTTATCCTTTGATTACGCGCCGGATAAAATTTTCCGCGTATCAGGTAAAACTGGCGAGGGAGTGGAGGAGCTTTTGAATGCCGTTATTGAAAAAGTTAACCCGCCTACCCGCCTAAAATCCCCCATATTACGCGCTCTCGTTTTTGACTCTGTCTATGATTCCTATAAGGGCGTGATCGCCCATGTGCGCGTAAAAGAAGGGAGCGTTGCTAAAAACGATAAGCTGCGATTTATTGTTTCGGGGCTTGAAACCGATATAAAAGAACTGGGCTATTTTTCTCCGGAATTAACTCCCGCCGACTCGCTTGCCGAAGGAGAAATCGGATACATAGCAACGGGCCTAAAGCAGACAGAGAGAGTGAAAATCGGCGACACTGTAACGACCGTAGGCAGTGGTGAGTCCGCGATCCAGCCTTTGGCTGGATACCAAGAGCCGCAGCCATTGGTATTCGCTAGTATTTTCCCAGAAGAGGGCGGTGAGTACGATGCCCTCAAAGACGCGATTTTTCAATTAAAACTGAACGATGCCTCGCTTTATTTTGAGCCGGATTATTCAGAGGCGCTGGGCAGGGGTATCAAGTGCGGGTTCCTCGGGATGCTGCACATGGAGATTACTTTGGAGCGCGTTAAAAGAGAATTCGGGATAGAGACAGTCGTTAGTTCGCCCTCGGTGGTCTACAAAGTACAAAGGAAAAACGGAGAAGAAGTGTTGATTTACACGCCATCTAAGTTTCCCGATGCCGGCCTAATAGAAAAAACCTTTGAGCCGTATGTCGCGGTTGAGGTTTTAACCCCGACCCAATACTTGTCCGGTGTTATGTCTTTACTCAAAGGCATCCGCGGCGAATATAGGACAACAGAAAATTTGGGGAAGGATTTATTGCGCGTGATATACGAAGCGCCTTTGGCAGAAATTATTACTGATTTTTATGATAAATTAAAAAGCGCGTCCAGTGGTTTTGCTTCTTTGGCTTATGAGCCCATAGGAATGCGCGAGGCCGATGTGGTCAAGATGGATATACTGCTTGCCGGAGAAGAGATGGAGTCGCTCGCGCGCGTTGTGCCGAGGGCCCGGGCGGTTGACGCAGGGAAAAAAATTGTGGAAAAATTGAAGGAAATAATCCCCGCGGAGCAGTTTGCCGTCGCGATTCAAGCGGCAATCGGCGGCAAAATCATTGCCCGCGAAACCAAGGGGGCTATGAAGAAAGATGTTACGGGATATCTCTATGGCGGCGATTACACAAGAAAACGAAAGCTTTTGGAGAAACAAAAGAAAGGCAAAAAGCGCCTGCGCGAGCATGGCAAAGTGCATCTTGACAGTGAAACGTTTATGAAATTGTTTCGGGAATAAAAAAGTCCGCGGAAAGCGGATTTTTTTCTTAGCTTAATAAATGGTAAAATTGTTCCTTTCCTTCTCGTCCGCAAGCTCCGTTTCTGCGATTTCGTCAGCAACGCATTCGGGAGAAATATCTTTCTGCTTGGCTTCTTCTAATATGCGAGTGAGCAAGGGGCCTATTTGCTTCGTCATCTCTATTGCCTCGTTGTGATTATATCCAAATTGTTTAAGCTCTATCGCCACATTTATAGCTCCGCCCGCGTTTATCACATAATCGGGCGCATATAGTATCCCTCTGTTTTTAAGTTCTGTGCCGTGCCGCGGTTCAAGCAGTTGGTTATTGGCGCATCCGGCGACTATTTTGACACCGGCGGCCGCGAGCCGCTCTATCGTCCCATCGTTAATTGTGCCCCCAATAGCGCAGGGCACAAATACATCACATTTCTGATCATAAATTTCGTCAGAATCTCTGGGATCTATGGATTGAATTCCCGGATACTTAAGTTTTGCCCTGCTGATTTTTGCCTCGTCGGTATCCGAAATAGTAATTCCCGAAGGATCGCTTCGCACGGCAAGGTACTCCAGAAGCGCCATCCCCACGGATCCAACTCCCTGAATGGCAAATTTTCGAGGCGCCATCCAGTCTGTTCCAAAAGAGAATTTAAGACACGATCTTATGCCCTCAAACACGCCCAAAGCAGTTACGGGAGATGGATCGCCGCTCCCTATTCTTCCGCCCCGATAGTGCGTTTCCTGAAGTCCTGTCACATACTGGGTTTTTTCATACATTATCTCCACGTCCTTGACTGTCATATTCATGTCTTCGCCGCCTATATATTTTCCGTTTAGCAAGTTTATGGCTTCCGCGGCCGCGTGAAACAATTCAGGGGTCTTGTCTGTTTTTGGATTGCCCCATATTACGGCCTTGCCGCCTCCATGGCTTAGGCGTCCTCGGCTTATGCGATGTATAATAGCGTTCTTATATGTCATGCCTCTCGCAAGGCGCTTGACATCGGTTATCGCGGCTTCTTCATCGGCATACGGGTAGAATCTAATACCTCCAAGAGCGTCGCCAAGCGTGGAGTCATGTATCGCTATAATCATCTTCAGGCCGACAGTTGTGTCTTTTTTAAAGTACAGTCCCTCAAAGTCGCCGTCAAAAACAGCCATCTTCTCACCTCCGTCAATTTATTCTATTATTAAAAGAAGGGGACAGCAAGGAACGCGACAAGAGAAAAAGCTATCATTATTATCGTGATTGTCCAAAAAATCCGCGCGATTTTTTTTATATTTTTTCCTCTCATCAAGTTAAGTCTATCATAATATGGCCCCAAAGCGCAACGCAAAATTTGTTTTGGATATTTTTGCCTCAAAAATCTCCCTTTTAATACTCGGCTTGCTTACGGCGTGGCTCGGCTATTCCGTAGCAAAAGAAGCTTACAGAAAGCATCAGGTAGAGCGCGAGATTCAAGCCCTAAAACAGGAGATTCTGGAACTTGAACGCAAAAACATAGACCTTTCTTCGATTTTAGATTCCTTCGGGGATCCTAAAAATATAGAGCTCGAGGCAAAGAGGAGGTTGAATTTGAAAAGTCCGGGCGAGGAAGTAGCGGTGATATTGCGCGATAAGAACGATGAATCGCAAAACATCGTCCGAAATTATATAAATGAAAATGACAGCGCTGTAAAGGATGAAGGCAAAGAAAATGCCCTTCTCAATCCCTTAAAATGGTGGCAGTATATTACGAACAGTAAATAGTTGCGGGTATGGTTTAGTGGTAGAACGTAACCTTCCCAAGGTTGAGACACGGGTTCGATTCCCGTTACCCGCTCAAAGCTATCTCATAAACCCATGAATAAAAAATTGCAAATTACCATTGTCGCTATCGGAGTTCTCGTTGGAGGATACTTCTATTTTTTTTCGGGAGAAAAATCGTCTTCTCATACCGTAAGCGAAGCTCTCGCGGCAAGATTTGACTATCTTTCCAAGAATGGAAATTCGTCTTGCTCCGTTTCGTTCAGAAACTCCATCTCTTCGATGCCTGATGATTCCCGATTGCAAGGTTCATGTTGCAGTCCGATGTTGATACATCGCTACAGCGAGCAGGTTGAGGGACTAAAAAAATTTAAATCAGTCGTCGGTCAAAACATCGCCAAAATTCCTGATGATCCTTACGACATTGAGGCGGGCCTAGCCAAAGAACTGCTGTCTTATTACGATCTTGAACTCACGCCGGAAGAGCAAAAAGCATACGACTACGCCATGCAGAACTCAAGCGAAAAAGGCCCTTGCTGTTGCAAGTGCTGGAGATGGTATGTCTATGGCGGATTAGGAAAATACCTAATTAAAAATCACGGTTTCACTGGAGAGCAACTCACCCAAGTATGGAATCTCTCGGACGGTTGCGGCGGGGACAGTGAGCACCATCACTGAAAACTAAAAACCCCATAAGGGGTTTTTAGTTTGGGCGAAATATGGTAAATTAGTGATGCGCCACCTTAGCTCAGCTGGTAGAGCAGCACTTTCGTAAAGTGAAGGTCCCCGGTTCGAATCCGGGAGGTGGCTCACCCTTCCCATTTCTCGCGCGCATCCTTTTTGTTATAATAAGCTTATATGAAAAACGCAAAACTTTTTATTTTGATACTTATAGGAATAGTGCTTGTCGGAGCAGCGCTATTAAAATATATTGATTTTAACGCGCCGGAAGGGGGAGTGCCGCCGCCTACAAGAATACAAGCCCCGAGTGAAGAGCCCGGCACAACGCCCCTAACCGCATCTCCACCTGCTGGGGAAACCCCAAAGCAAGTTTTGAAATTCGTTATTGAAGGAGACGAGTTTAGCTTCTTACCCCAAAATATAACGGTCCCGCGGGGCGCGACTGTCGAGCTTACATTCAAAAATATAGGCAGGGTCCCGCATAACTAT
>JBASTI010000041.1:0-6398 GCA_049274815.1 Candidatus Spechtbacterales bacterium
GCGAAGATTTGGGATAAGTATGTCGAGACTCCCAACACCCTGACTGAAGTCCTGGCTCAGCCGCTGATTTTCCTTTGTCTGCCGACGCCCTATTCTAAAAGACAAAAAATGGGCGTGTATCGCGGGGCAGACATATCCGCAATAGAGGAAAATTTGGCAAAATTTCCGCGCGGCCGCATCGCAGTGATTAAATCGACTGTACCCCCCGGAGCTACTACTTATCTCGCAAAAAAATTTCCGAAAATAAAAATCCTTTTCAATCCCGAATTTTTGACTGCGGCATACGCAAAGGAGGATTTTGCGTTTCCAGACAAGCAAATTTTGGGGTATACAAATCCGCAAACCAAAAAAATAGCTGAAAAAATTATGCCTATTTTGCCTCGCGCGCAAAGCCTGATTTTGCCGGCCGTGGAAGCAGAGATTATCAAATATATGCTCAACACGTATTACGCGCATAAAGTAGTGTTTGCCAATCAAATCTATGATATATGCCAAAAAGTCGGCGCTGACTACACAAGAGTAAAACTTGGCTTTACATACGATAAGCGCATCAACGATAGCCACTTTGATGTCTGGCACGGAGGATTTCGGGGATACGCGGGCGCATGCCTGCCAAAGGATACAAAAACCTTTATTCAATTCGCGCAAGATCTGGGAATAGACCTCAAATTGCACAAGACCGTTGATAGGTTAAATGAACAGTTGCTTCGCAATGGGAAGAAAAGTCAAGCGTAAAAAACAGCGGGAAACATCAACGCCAGAAAAAAAACCAGTAAGCCACGATACTGGTTTCGCTTTATTTTTAATTGAGATTATACGGTGGGGCGCGTATATTGCGCTTTTTGCTCCGCTTGTCGTGCATTCGGGATTTTTTTTCCCATTTGTTGTTCCTAAAACCGTATTTTTCTGGATACTTGCTGAAATTATTTTCGCGGCGTGGCTTCTGCTTGCGATATCAAATAAACAATTTCGTCCGCGCTGGAACGCGGTATCTATTACGCTCGGCGTTTTTTTGCTTATCACGGTCGTAACCTCTTTTACCGGCATAAATGTTGAACGCAGTTTTTGGAGCACTCTTGAGCGCATGGCAGGTACTATAAATTGGATCCATCTTGCGCTTTTCTTTTTTGCCCTCACGTTTACTTTTAGAACTCTGGCGGATTGGAAAAAACTTCTTACCGCGTCTCTCATCGCTGCATCGCTTGTAGCCCTTATTTTTCTTTTCCAAAAAATAGGAATATCTGTCATACCTTTTGACACAAGAAGCGGCGCGACTATCGGGAATTCCAGCTTCATGGCGGCTTATTTGCTCTTTAACATATTTTTCGGAACTTGGCTTTTCGGCAGTACGGGCCTTGGGACCAAAAAGATTTTATACGGCGTAGGTACGGTGCTGGTCATATTCGCCGTACTGTTCGGTATCGCTTATGGCGCGTTGCTCTCTATGCTTGGGGGACTATTCGTTATTCTGCTTGCGTGGTTTTTCTTTGGAATTAAGACGAAACTGGCGCGAAGCTTCGGTGCTTTGCTTCTTTTGTTCGGTACCGTCATTGGAAGTATTGTTATTTGGGGGACATTTACGCAAAGCGAAGCAGTTATCGGCAAGCTTCCTTACTTTTTTTCCGATAATGGCACAATAGGGGCACGAAAAGTAGTGTGGAACATGGCGTGGCAGGGGGTGAAAGAGAGGCCAATCCTTGGGTGGGGACCCGAGAATTTCAATGTTGTATTTACAAAGTATTTTAATCCCTGCCTTACGCTTCCCAAGTGCGGGAATGAAGTTTGGTACGACAGGACTCACAACATTATTCTTGATAATCTTATACATTCGGGTTTTGTGGGGCTTTTTGCGTATCTTGCGATATTTGCCGTGTCTCTCTTCGCGGCAGTGAGATGGGCACTCAGGGATAAAACAAAATGGCTTCTTTCTGGAGTCATAACCGCGGCACTGGCAAGCTACTTTGTGCAAAATATGCTTGTTTTTGATATGATGAATACGTACCTTATGTTTGCCCTCACTCTTGCACTCGTCGGGGGCATGAGCCGTGTTTTTTCCAATGAAGAAAAGAGAGAACTCAAAAGTCCAAATATCCGATTAGCCACGATGGTCGGAGCGGTCCTTATCTATTTTCTGTTTTCTTTTGGGGTGCAGTCGCTTCAGGCGGCAAGTTGGGGGGTGAAGATTAGCCGGGGAGGGCTTAGCGCGGAGGAAACAATCAAGATTTACAAAAAAAGCTTGTCAGCAACGCCTCTTAGTAACAGGCAGATCGTAGAGTTTTTTACGACAAGAGTCACCGATACGATAAAAAACGACAAGGACCAGAAGGTTCCTCTGGACTTTATATACGAGGTGGAAAAAGTAATGCGCGAGAGTGCCGAGAAAAATCCGCTCGATTTTCGCCATCAGATAATACTTGGCGATTTATATGTTTCGGCAAGGGATCGAGATCCGGAGTTTTTAGCCCGCGGCGAAAAAATCTTCAAGCATGCGATTGAAATGGCTCCTACGAATCAGCAGGGCTATACTCTTCTTTCCCAGACCTATATTTTCAAAAAAGAATACGAAAAAGCCGAGCCGCTTCTCTTTAGGGCCATCGAACTTGAGCCAAAATATATGCGATCTCATGTGGCTCTCGCGAATCTTTACGAGCTTTGGGGCAAGAAAGAAAAAGCCGAAGAAGCATATAAGAAGGTAGAGGAACTGGGATATAAAAGAAAATAAAAATGTAAAATGAAAAGTGAAAAATCACAAATAAAAGTGAAAAATTTTACCTTTTGGATTGTCGTTTTTAGTTTTTCATTTTTCATTTTTAATTCCCGCGATGCTTATGCCGATACCGTAACTTTTTTTGTTGACTCCACTTATGATTGGCTGGGAAGCGAGCGCGTTACCGCAACGCTCCAGCACGAGGGTTTGCGCGCGCGATTTTATGTTTCAGATCAATACTGGTACGGTCTTGGCGCGAGTGGCCAGCTTGCCCTTCTTTCCGATATGCGAAATCTCTCGGGCGAATTTGACTCGGTTATATATCCTAAGCTGCGGGATATTTTCGGCAGTGAAAATACGCCGGGAGTGGATGGCGACCCCAAAATCACTATACTTCTTTCACGCATGAAGGAAGATGCCGGCGGCTATATCCGCGAACAGGATGGTTTTCCTCGAGAGAAAATTTCAGTATCAAACGCGCGCGAAATGATAAATCTTAATGTGTCGCATGTGGGAAAGCAGAGGGCAAAATCTTTCTTAGCTCATGAGTTTCAGCATCTTATTACCCTAAACCAAAAAATACTACAGCGCTCTGTACAGGAAGAAGTGTGGCTAAACGAGCTTCGTTCGGAGATCGCGCCAACGCTTCTTGGCTATGATAATCCCGATGTGTACCTCGGGAGTAATCTCGAGGCGCGCGCGGCGGCGTTTTTGAAGATTCCATCCGACGCCATTTTGGACTGGGAAAACGAGATAAAAGATTATGCCTCTATAAATCTTTTCGCGCAATATATTCTCGACCATTACGGGAGATCGGTTTTAGCCGCAATGGCGCAGAGCGATAAGGCGGGGATAGCGAGCTTCAATGAAGCGCTTTCGTTTTTTGGGTTCAAGGAGACATTTTCGGATGTTTATACGAATTGGATAATAACGAATCTCGTTAATAATTGCGCGCTTTTGCCAATAAACACATATTGTTATAAGAATCCTTCATTGAGCAATTTTCGCTTAAAATTTGGCCTTCCAGACGCCGGGGGTAAAACTATTACATCCGAAGAGACGACCAAGGATTGGCGAGCCGATTGGAATAAATTTGAGGTTTCTCTGGGCAGCGAGAGGCCGGCGGATCATGTGTTTCGGCTAGATTTCAACTCGCCGGAAACAAGCAATTTCCGCGTGCCTTATGTTGTGTATGATCGGGATGGGCTGGTCCTTGGAATAAAGGAATTGACCCTTGAAAAGGGCAACGGAGTTTTCTTCGTTGAGGATTTTGGATATCGTATTCCCAAAATAGTAGTTATTACGTCAAATCAATCCCAGCTTAAAGGCACGCAGGGAAACGCGCCGAGCGTGTCTTTTCTTATGACCGCGACGACTGTGACAACGCTGCCTTCCGTTACAACTACAATGGATTTGGCTCCATCATTGCCTGACTATCCCGAGGGCACTCTCATCCGGGCTGAAGGCGGCTACAAGGTGTATATTATACAGAACGGTTATAAGCGCTGGATACAAAGCGCGGAGATTTTCAATTTTTATGGGCATCTTAATTTCTCGGTTGTGCAGGTTGTGAGTCCGGGCACCCTCGCGCTCTATAAAGATGCCTGGCTTGTCCGCGCCGCGGACGATCCAAAAGTATATGAAGTAAACGGCGATGGCACTCGCCACTGGCTGGATATGACGCCGGAGAAGTTTACGGCCACCGGCCGGCTGTGGGATATGGTATATGTTATTAACAAAAGCGAGCTTTTGTGGTATATGGAAGGATTGAGCGTGAAGTAGGGAAAGGAGGGCCCGATGAGCATTGGTCAGGTTCGGCCGTACATTTACATTAGCGACTGCGGTTCAGCGCAGACCAGAAGCATTCTCCGCGATCGCAATATCAGACGGATAGTTTCCGTAACGAATCGTGAGTCCAGTTTGCCATCTTATGAATTATGTCAGGAGCTAGGCATAGCCACTAAGGTATTTCGGATTATGGACACTGCATTTGTCGACGAAGAAGAGGTTTTGGTCAAAGATTTCTTCCCATGGGTGCGCGAAGCAGAAGAAAGCGGAGAAGCAGTCATTGTGCACTGCGTGGCGGGCATATCTCGTTCCCCCTCGTTTGTTGTCGCGTACCTTGTATGGAGGGGGATGACTTTCAAAGATGCATGGAAGCTTGTCAAGGAAAAACATCCCGATGCGGGTCCATGGCTTAATACTATGGAATCATTCCTTAAATGCGTAGGTTCAAGCGTCCCGGAGGAGCACATAGATAGGTCCGAAGATCCGCTTGCAAGAGTTAAGTAGGCGGGCGGAATTATATTCCGCTCTTTTTATTTTGAGTAAATTGTGATATTTTGAGGTGAATGAAGTTAGAGATACAGGAAAATATTAATCTTGCTCAATATACGACTTATAAAATCGGCGGGCCGGCGAGGTATTTTGCGGAGGCAAAAAATGAGGGTGAGATAGCCGAAGCGGTTTCGTGGGCGCAAAAGGAGGGGGCGCGATATTTTATTTTGGGAGGAGGCAGCAATATACTGGTCTCTGATAATGGATTTGATGGCCTTGTGCTCAAGATACAAGATACAAGATACAAGATACAGGGTACAACTATTGAGGCCGGAGCGGGAGTAGATTTACCCGAACTAGTAAAATTTTCCATAGATAATGGCCTCAAGGGCATTGAGTGGGCATCTGGAATTCCCGGAACTTTCGGCGGCGCGGTTCGCGGCAACGCCGGCGCGTTTGGAGGCGAAATTAAAGATATTTTAATTTCGGTAAAATTTTTAGATGAGAGCGGCAGTATAAAAACGATAAACAATAAAGAATGCAATTTTTCCTACAGGGACAGTATTTTTAAACAAAATCCAAACTATATTGTTCTGTCGGCAACCCTCGAGTTTGATAAGGGAGATACAACTGTGCTACGGAAATTTTCAAAAGACACGATAGAATACCGCGCCGCGCGTCATCCCCTTGAGTATGGCTCCTGCGGCAGCGTATTTAAAGCAGTAGATGTAAATTTTATAAAAAGCGATATATTTGCCAGATACCCAAGGTTTAGGAATTCAATAAAAAATGATCCTTTTCCGGTAGTTCCCATGGCTTGTTTTATAGACGAGGCAGGAATAAAGGGACACAGAATCGGCGGAGCGATGATAAGCACAAAGCACCCCAATTTTTTTGTAAACTATAAAGACGCCAGGGCAGAAGATGTTGTTGCGCTTATAGATTTCGCTAAACAGCGGCTTTTTGATAGATTTGCCATAATGCCGGAAGAAGAGGTACAATATGTAGGGTTTTAAATTATGAAAATTACAATCAAGGGCACAAATATTAAACTTTCCGATTCTATCTACGAGTATATCCAAAAAAAGATTGGCGGTCTTGAGAAATTTACGCAGGGGATAGGCGAGGAATCACAGCGGGGCAATCCGCCCTATGAGTGTTGGGTTGAGGTTGAGCGCACAACAAAACATCACCAAAGCGGAGATATTTTCAGGGCGGAGATACAGATAAAATTGCCCGGAGCAGAGGGTGTGCGTACGGAAAGTACGCAATGGGATCTGCACCAAGCAATTGATGAAGCAAAAGATGAGATGCAAAGGCGCCTAAAGAAATACAAAAGAAAACAGGGTGCGAAACAGAGAAGCGGAGCGCGAAAAGCCAAGGATATGACGCGCTTTTCGGAATCGGCGCAATA
>JBASTI010000042.1:0-2530 GCA_049274815.1 Candidatus Spechtbacterales bacterium
CTACTTCCAAATATATGCCCTGTCAACCCAGTCGATCAAGTGTCGCGCGACTTTGACGCGATCCGGGGAGCCTAGGATCACGTATATGAGATAATCATCTATGTTTTCGCTCTTTTTTACAAAAAGCACAAGCGACTCCCCCGCCTCCTCTGTATATCCGGTTTTCCCCGCAAGCACGCCCTTTAGAACTCCGAGAAGTTTGTTTGAATTGACTAAATGATGATTTACAAGGCCATCTTGCGACTGCACATCGATAACCTGTGTTGACAGTATCTCGCGCAAAATCGGGCGCTGAAATACATAATCGGCAAGCCGCGCAAGGTCGTAAGCAGTAGAACGGTTATTTATATTGAGGCCGCTTGGCTCAACAAAAAAGGTATCCAAAAGGCCTAGCTCCCGCGCCTTTTGATTCATTGCCGCTACAAAAGTCCTATCTTGCTCCGTGCGATAGGCATTATAATATTCCTCAAGGGCAATAGCCGCGTCGTTGCTTGACTCAATAAGCAATATATAAAGAAGGTCTTCAACGCGCAGCACCTCGCGAGGCGCGAGATTTCCCTGATCTCCGTATGAGGCAACCGCGTTTTCGGAAACAACAACTTCGCTAGCCAGATTCATATCTTCTATCACGACAAACGCGGTCATAAGCTTTGTGAGGCTCGCGATAGGTCTTACATCAAAAATGTTTTTGTGCTGAATCGCCTTTTGGGTAACGGGCTCAAGAACCAAGGTCGAGGCCGCGTCTGCGTTTTCGATTTTGACATCCCAGTTGCGTATAGGGAAAAAGTTTGGGGATTTAAAATTTTCCAAATACGGCTGGCTTATAGTTGTACCGAGCGGGAAATTGCTTGGCCCCGTATATTGAATCTCGGGAATCTTATATTTTGCATTTTGCGCGTCGGCATCAGGAGCCAGATCCGCATCGGCGCTTATTTCTTCCGCCGCACTTCTTACGAAAGAGATTGACGCAGTTTTTTCCTTTGCGCGCGACGCGCCTTTTTCATCGTTTTGCGCAAAATTCAAAAAGCCAAATACGGGGAGGAGTATCGCGATTATGAAGAGAATGATATATCGCATGCGTTTATTCTATCACTTTTATATGGAGTTCGGACAGTTGCTTCTTGTCCACGCCGGAAGGGGCTTCCATGACCGAGGTAATTCCCGAGCCGCTTGTGGGGAATGGGATGACTTCCCTAATACTTTGCTCGCCAAGCATTGCCATGAACCAGCGATCAAAACCCGCCGCGATGCCCCCATGCGGGGGAACTCCGTAAGAGAATGCTTCAAGAAGATGCTTAAATCTCTCTTGAATTTCCTCCTTTGAATATCCTAGTACATTAAAAACTTTTGTAAGAATTTCCGGATCCGCGGTTCGTATGCTTCCCCCAAAGACCTCATTTCCGTTCAGCACAAGGTCATACTGTTTGGCTTTGATTTCAAATATCTTATCCTTGCTGTCTAGCTTTATTATGTCATCATCTCGCATCGCGGTAAAGGGATGATGGGCGGCGCCTATGCTTTTATCCTCTTTTTTCTCAAACATGGGGAAGTCCGTAACCCAAAGATACGCCAATGTATTTTTGTCGTTTGGATCGCGCCGTAAATCTGGCTTATCGCTTTTGTACTTTCGCATTGCATCCTCGTAGGTCATGCGAGGAAATGGTTTTTCCTGAATTTTTTTACCAATAACTTTTTCCGAGACATCAATCACAAGCTCTTCGGTAAGATTTAAAATATCTTCCTGGTCAATAAAGGACATTTCTATATCAAGCTGGTCGAATTCAAGAACCCTGTCTCCGCGCAAATCCTCGTCCCGGAAACATCGTGGAAACTGAAAGTACTTCTCAAGGCCAGCGACCATAAGGAGTTGTTTGTATTGCTGGGGAGATTGCGGCAATGCGTAAAATTTTCCGGGATGCAAGCGCGAGGGCACGAGAAAGTCGCGCGCGCCTTCGGGAGTACTTTTTGTGAGAATGGGCGTATCAACTTCAAGGAATCCTTTATTTGATAAATATTCGCGTATAAACCGCTTGATTGAAGCGCGTTTTTTTAGGATTTCTGCTACGCGGGGACGGCGCATATCAAGGTAACGATATTTCCATCGTAAATCTTCCGCAATATCATAGCCGTCTCCCTCGATGGGAAATGGCGGGGTCTCTGCCTTGCTTAAAACTACGAGCGTTTCCGCGGCCAATTCAAAATCCCCTGTTGCAATATTGGGGTTCTTCATGCTTTCCGGCCGCGCCTTTATATCGCCCGTAATTTCGAGAACCCACTCCGGCCGAAGCGCCTGCGCCTCCTTATAAAGCTCTTCGTTTTTAGGCGTAAAGACTACCTGCAAAATGCCGGACGAATCCCTCAAATCAATAAAAATAATCTTACCGTGATCTCTCCTTGCCTGCACCCATCCGGCAACCGTAGTTTTCCCGCCCGCGTTTTTAATCGTATCTCCTATGGATACCTTCATTGTGTTTTAATTATAAACTTTATTATATCTTACGGCAATATAAAACGGTAATATGCGCACACA
>JBASTI010000043.1:0-1830 GCA_049274815.1 Candidatus Spechtbacterales bacterium
TCTCAATAAATTCCTCGCCAAGCGTCTCTACTCTCTTTAGAAAACTTGGCTTTGAAACAATGTCGAGCACCTTACCCGCGATCGCGCAACCTTCCGGATCGCCACCGAAAGTACTGCCTTCCGTGCCTTCAGTTAAAAGCCCCAAAACCTCTTTTGACGAGACAAATACCGACTCTTTGCTAAATCCCCCGCCGAGGGCTTTCCCCAGGATCATCCCGTCTGGCATTGCCTCTTCGCCATCATGCTGCCAGCAGAACATCTTACCCGTGCGGCCAAGGCCTGTCTGAACCTCATCAAGTATGAAAAGCGCATTGTATTTCCTACAAAGACGCCTTGCCTCTCTTATATATCCCTCTGGTGGAACTATTACTCCTGCTTCTGCCTGAATGGGCTCTACAATGAAAGCCGCGATGTACTTACTGTCGTGTACGCTAAGTGCTTTTTCAAGGGCCGCGAGGTCACCAAAAAGTATTCTCCTAAAAGCCCATTCCACATGAGGCCCAAACCTTTTCCTCGTCTCCTCATCGCTTGACGCCGCCGTTGCCACATCGCTCCTGCCATGGAAATTCCTCTCACAAACTATTATTTCCGCCCTACCTTCTGGTATGCCTTTAACCTTATATCCCCAAAGCCGGGAAGTTTTTACTGCAAGGTCAAATCCTTCGGTCCCCGCGTTCTTCGGCAGTATCATGTCCGTGCCGGAAAGACGACTTAGTTTTTCTCCGAGGTCGGCAAGTTCTTCCGACATACCTGCTCCGCGGGAATACAAAACAATTCTTTTTTCTTTGCGGCGTTCCTCTAACAGCGCTTCGATTTCAGGATTGCGATGACCCAAGCCCAACGCCGAATAGTTGGTATGCAAATCCAATACGGACTTCCAGGAATCGTTCCCGTCCTCTCCCTCCACAATTCCGTACACCCATTCCCCAGACCCGACTCTTTCCACGAACTCTAGCGGCGCGTAATTCGGCGCGACATGCTTATAAAGCTTTTCTCTAACTTCGCTGACTTTACTCAACTTTCCCCTCCTTTCGGTAAATAAACATTTGTAAAAGGACGATTCCCCATACTACCGACCCTCCTAGAAATTGCACTAATGTAGGAATCGGAGTTGGTCGGGCAAACGATACAACAAGAAATAAACTCAATCCCACAAATATAGATACAGCCATTAGCAAACTTACGCCCTCTGTGGATTTTCTCTGGAAATTTTTTATGACCTGGAAAAGCGCGCTCGGCATTATGGCTATAAGCGCTATCCAGCCAATTATATCTATAATCATAGTAAATTCTACTAATTAATAGCTATCGCGTTTTTAAGATGCCGCAGGTTTGCCCTGCGAGCCGTCGTGTCCAATTCTACCCCTATTACATCAATTTGCCAAGAGGTATCATCGGGATATTTATTTTTTATTAAATAATACTCCGCGGCGCGGATGAGTTTTCCTTGCTTGCGCCAGTCCACATTTCGTTCGGGGTATAGCTCGCCTCCGAGCCCGTATTGAGATTTTACTTCTACAAACACAACTGTTTTATCTTTTTGCGCCACAATATCAATCTCCCCAAACTTATTCGCGTAATTTCTTTCTAAAACTTTATAGCCATGATCTTTAAGATACGAAAAGGCGACCTCCTCTCCCGTGTCGCCTTTTTTACGTTTTTTAGATGGCATATTTTACTAGCTACTCGGCGCCGTCTCCTTAAATTTCGGAAGCGGGCTCTTTGGAGTTATGCTGCGAGTTCCGCGACATATATTATTTTCCGCGTCGGTAGTGTCTAGGGCAACAATATGCGCGGATGTATTATTGTATGTTGTTGTGGGGGTCTCGC
>JBASTI010000044.1:0-15381 GCA_049274815.1 Candidatus Spechtbacterales bacterium
CGCGGGAAAGCTCAATACTACAACAGAAATTTTAATTACGTGGGCATTCGATGTCCTCGTAAGGCACGAGCCCGGCGGACGCGTTAAGGTTTTAAACATACTTCTTGGAGAGGAGTATGTGCGGCTAGTTATTGGCGACGGGGATGTTATAGACAAGATTTCGAAACGACGACACAAGCCCGATTCCTCTGACGATCCGGAGGAGTTGCGAATCCCCGAATTTACAAGAGCAACATAAGTTCAGATTCAACAGCCCCCACCACAAAGGGGGCTTTTAATTTTTTGTGGATATGTGGTAGGGTATATTTACTAGTGTTTAATCAGAGGAGCACTTTGACAATACTAAAGGAGGTTCGCTGATATGACAACGCATAATCCGGGCCGCGATAATCACTTTACAGAAAATGAGGGCAAACTTCTTAATTTGCTTCCCAAAAAACATGAACACGATGTCGGAGATCTCGCGGAAGTCCTCGAAGTAAGTTCCGAGGAAATAATACGCATAGCCCACGCGCTTTCAACGCGTGGATATAGGATAACCTATGACGGTGCCAGGAACATAATTCGCCTTGTTGGCGAAAATGAGAATGGCGGGGTTAAGCATCCGGATATAAGTGAAGTTCTGAATCGTTTTAGTATAGGCGTTATCGCAGAACCGCGTATAGGCGCGAAGCAAGAGCAGATGGCCCTTTTGAATGGCGCGTACAAAGAATTTGAGCGTCGCGGAGTAAGTTTTGTTATATGCGCTGGGAATACCGTTGTCGGCAAGCCCGACAATGGATCTACCCTCATTTCCACGCGACCTGATACCTTCCTTTTTACCTCGCAAGAGCAGAGAGATTTCGTAGTAAAACATTTTCCGAAAGCTGGCAAAAAAATAAAGACATATTTTGTCGCAGGCCGCCGGGATCTCACTTTCCGCGGCAGACAGGCCTATAGTATTGTGCAGGATATCTGCCAGCGAAGGCCGGATTTTGTGTATTGGGGAGACAAGACGAGAGCTTTTGAAGTACGCGGCCTAAAAATGCGCGTCATGAATCCCTATGACGATAACGGTCCGGATGGCAAGACATATGGCGTACAGCAAATCGCGAATTCTCTAGACGATCCTCACCCCGATGTTCTTTTGGTCGCGGGAATGCACAGGTTTGGTCTTTTGCCCGACTATTGGAATGATGGATGGGGGTACGTATGCATGATTCCATCGCTCCATTCCCAAATGACCCGCCAGAGCAACAAGCGGGCGCCGGTAAGGCCGGATATAGGAGCAGTGATTATTCATATCGACTTTAATAAACTTGACGCGAACGGAAAGCCCGAGGTTTTGTTTGAGGGCATAAATTCCAATTCTTATGCTGACTACTCCGGCAGCGAACACTTTGAACCGTATCCCGAACATGATGCGAATAATCTTGCCGAGGAAGAAAGCAAGATTCTCGAGTGGCTTCATGCCGCTTCCGAGTTTGGGCTGACAATAGGAGAGGTATCGAGGCGGCTGAAAAAAAATCGCAAGAGCGTAGAGCTAATAATCGCCCACCTTCAGGAGCTCGGGTATCCAATAAGCGTACCGCCGGACATAAAACGACTGATTCTTAAGCAGAAAATTCGCGAAATTTTTCCGACTACCGAGATAAATATAGCGAAAGAAGTCGAAGTGGGCGCCGTAAGCGACACTCACCTTACGGGCAATCACCAGCAGATTGGATTGCTTCGGCGCGCTTACGATACTTTCGGGCAGAGAGGAATTGAGCTCGCGTTCCACGGAGGCGATTTTTATGACGGCGGTCCTTCTGTCGGGTACAGGGGGCATAGTATATCTATGCTGGGTAACGATATCCACAAACTTCGCAATTATGTGGTTAAAAGATACCCTCGTATCATGATCAGAGTGGAGGGAGAGAAAACAAGAAAGGGCAAGACCGTTGGGATAGGCGGTAACCACGACGGCTGGATTGTCTCTCACGGCGGTCTTGATTTCGTGGAAGCTGTCGCGAATATGCGTAGCGACATTGAATATTTGGGCAGCGAGTTCGGCTCGTATCTTTACAAAGATATTTTCTTTTATCTCTTGCATCCGCGCGGAGGATCTGGAGATACTCGGTCTAGAAAACTTGAGATGTTTATTAAGAAGGCAAGAAATCGAGTCAGTAAGGGCAAGGGCCACCCGCGAGTGATGCTACTGGGCAACTGGCACCAAGCCATTGCTTTCTTTGATAGGGACATCCTAGGTTTTCTATTGCCGTGCATGAAGTCTGAGGACAGCTTCCATACGACACTTGGCCTTGTGCCTCAGCTGGGATTTTGGATCATTAAAATAGGCCTCGATAAGGATAACAATATAGTAAGTTACATTCCCGAATACTTCGGTTTTTCCGAAAAAGATATTGACCCCTGGGATTACACCGATTTTCACCGGTGGGAAATAGAACAGGCCGAAGCAGAACGAAAAATGCAGGTGGAGCGCTAAGTGAGCCGAAAATCTGAAAAGCGCGGGGGTACACACCATATAATACCTTCGTCCCGAGGCGGAGGCGGAGGGGATAATATATTCCCCGATGACAGGTGGCCGAACGGCATCGGAGATCACCTGCACTGGCATACACTGGTTGGCAATCTGCGGCCGGATGAAGTTGTGAGAAAGATAGGGGAATACACAAATAGAGACGGTACTTTAAACGAAGGATTTTTCGAAGTACGTTTCAAGGTCTTAAAACCATGGAAGGACAAAGATATAAACCCGAATATAAAAGAGGTTCAAACAGAGAAATTCCAAAAGAGAAAAGACGCTTGGCAGGCGCTGTTTGGCGATATGAAAGTCCGCGAAGTCATCAAGTGGATAGAGCGCGAGTTTATTCGCAAAGAATGGTTAACGAGCCCATAATTTGGGCTCTTTTTGTTTTTGTTGTATAATAAAATAGATTTTACAAAGGTATCCTAATCGTGCTTCGCAAACTTCCACAATTCACCCTCCTCGCATTTATCGCAGTAGATTTTATCGCTATTGTGTTTTTACTGTATCTTACATTGGGCTCGCTTGGATCCGCGGATTCAGGAAATAAAGAGCTCGTTGAGTTTATAGTAGAGAAGGGCCAGGGCGCAAGGGGGATAGCGTCAAATCTTGAAAAAGATGGCATAATATCTAATGATTTATTTTTTAATTACTATGCATGGCAAAAAAGATCCGCAAATCTTCTCCAAGCAGGAGAATATGAGCTCTCACCTTCTATGACCATTCCCGAAATCGTTAGAATTTTTACGGAAGGCAAAGTTAAGTTTGATCCGGGAATAAGAATAACGATACCGGAAGGATACACTACAAAAAAGATCGAAGACGTGCTTATCTCGGGCGGGCTTGGGGTAAAGAAAAGCGAGCTCCAGGAAGCGGTTGGAATAACAGCGCCCCTCGCGAAGGAAATTTTTGGATTTTCTTTTCTGGGAGATCTTCCTCCGCGGGCGACGCTCGACGGCTTTTTGTTCCCGGACACTTATTTTTTTGAAGAAGACGCTTCTCTCAATGATATTGTAAAAAGAATGCTTGCCAATTTTGACTCAAAAGTATCGGATGCTTTACGGGTAAAGATTAAGGCGCGCGGAAAAAATCTATACGAAGTTGTGATTATGGCATCCCTGATCGAGAAAGAAGTGCGCGCCTACGAAGATATGCGCGTTGTGTCCGGTATTTTATGGAAACGTATGGCTGTAGGCATGCCCCTTCAGGCAGATGCCACGCTCGCGCACCTTACGGGCAAAAAGACAGGCGAGATTACGAACGATGATAAGCTCATTGACTCCCCATATAATACATACAAGTATCGCGGCCTTCCGCCGACTCCAATCGCAAACCCCGGCTTCAACGCGATCAAAGCCGCCGCAGACCCAGAAGAATCTGAATATCTATATTACCTTTCAACGCCTCAAGGCGAAACTATATTCTCAAAGACGCTTGACGAACATAATCAAAATAGGGTAAAATATTTATATTGATTTTTATACACGTTCTCTAACAACTGAATACAGCCCTTGATTGAAGGATGGAGGTAGTGCAATGAAAAGAATACTATTGGTAAGTCCGGATTTTAATCCTAATGATACAAAGGCACGGTACGTGCATTTTCGAAATTCGGAATTGGCCGCCATGCCCCTCACAGCGACTAAGTCCTTTATGGTGCCATTGGGTTTGGCTACCGTTGCCGCACTCACTCCCGGGGACATTACTGTGGATATATGGGATGAAGGGGTCCACGGTTCAGTCATCGATAACAGGGAGTTACCATCACACTACGATTTGGTCGGGGTTACAGGATACGTGTCGCACACAGGAAGAATGCGAGAGTTGGGCGGATTTTTTCGCGCACGCGGCGTTTTGACAGTAGCGGGGGGGCCCGATGTCTCCGCATCTCCCGAGAACTATCGTGATCACTTTGATGTTCTCTTTATCGGCGAAGCTGAACATACCTGGCCGCAGTTTATTACAAATTGGAAGGCCGGGATCCACGGAGCCGAGTATCGCGAAGTAACGAAGATAGATATGGCTCATTCGCCCCTGCCTTGCTGGGACAACATAGCGCCCTATCTAGGGAGTTATAGCGTCGCAGCCGTGCAGACGACGCGGGGTTGTCCATTCGATTGCGAGTTTTGTGACGTTATATATATCTTCGGCAGACAGGCACGCCATAAATCCATCGAGCAGGTGCTTGAGGAAGTGAGGATCCTGGAACGGCTGGGCGCGGAAAATATTTTTTTCTGCGACGATAACTTTATGGGAAATCCGCGTTATACAAAGGAGTTGCTTCAGGCACTGATTCCCGTGAATAACAAGTTCCAGCGGCCCCTTGGGTTTCATACCCAGATTACTCTGAACGTAACAGAAGATGACGAGATGTTGCAGCTATTGGCTGACGCCAACTTCACAAACCTGTTCGTAGGCATAGAAACGCCGAACGTCGAAAGTCTGCAGGCGGCTAACAAGCGCCATAACTTGCGCAGAGACATACCTGATTCTGTACGGAAAATACACAGCCTTGGCATGGTGGTTCAAGCCGGCATGATTGTCGGGTTTGATCAAGACGACACGACAATATTCGATAGGCAATTTCAGTTCATGCAAGCAGCAGGCATTGGTACCCCAATGGTAAATACCCTCAAAGCGCCACCAGGGACGAAGCTCTGGATTCGGATGCACAAAGAAGGGCGGATAGTAAGGCCAAGAAATGTCCCGGACTTTGAGGAGCAAATAGGATCAGACCCGCTCACAAATATTGTCCCCGCAAAGATGACGCGTACGGAATTACGGTCCGGTTACCTAGATTTGGTGCAAAGACTTCGAGCGTGGCCGAACTTTGAGGATCGGGTCAAGACAATGCTTGCGCAGATCCAGCGCAAACCGAACGTAAAGGTCGGAACCCTTTCCCCAAGGATGCTAGCTAAGTTGCCCGCTTTTATCCGTTTTCTCTTTTCATTGGATGGAGAAGCAAGGGGCACTGTCATGCGTTTAACTCTGCATACACTTCGTCACTACCCGTTTATGATGGGGAAAGTGATGGGGCTCATTGGCCGCCAGTATATGCTCGCTGCTCAGGTGCCGGACCTGGTGAGGGTCGTGGACGAAGAGAATCGTCTTGAGCGGGAGACGGAGGGAGGATATTTAGAACGGGAGCGCACCGTCTTTTTTCTCCCCGACGAGTTTAGGGCACCCTTTAAGGATATTTTTCCTGGACTCTACGCACGAGTTCGTCAAGGTTTGGACGATAAATCTCGTACCTTGAATGCCTTGGTGGAAGCGACGTACGACTTCCTTACACGATGGGGCTCTACATTTCATCGATTCGAGGAGCATCACATTGAGTTTCTGCATGAGATTTGTGATCGTACCGTTGCGGGCGAGAATAGTCAGTCCTTGAAGAGAACTGATGCGGGAGAGGATCCGGATAAACAACTGGCAAGTCTCACGGATGGCCAGATTGCTATCCAGCTTAAAAGGTGGGCAGATGAGGTGCTACGCAATGTAGAGCAGCAGTTGCGCGGCTTTCAGACTCTCGAGGCAAGAATATAACAATCCCGTCAAAAGCGCTTGACGGGTTTTTTGTTTGGTCGCGCATTGACATTTGCGTGTTTTTTTTGTATTATATTTTAAGGCACTTTTACAATATATGGGGAATACAAGGTAGGGCAGGAGAGATTGAGCGATGAAAAACGTAGAATTTAAGCTGGTGCTGGGGCTCTGGATGACAGTGCTTGCGCTCGGAGTCGGCAGTCTTATCGGCGGCGGCCTCTTTGGATTAACCGGATACGCGGTAGGGTACGCCGGCCCTTCCTTTTTGCTTGTAATCGCGCTCCTTGCGCTCTTAAATTTCGTTACGGTGATGACATACGCGGAACTCGCGTTGGCAATTCCCGACGCAGGCGGCGGATACGTCTGGATCAAGATGGCATTCGGGCATAGCTCTGGGCATATTGCGGGGTGGGCGTCTTGGGGAGCTCATATGGTGGCCAGTTCCGTCTATGCGCTGAATATCGGCTATTATGCCGTGGCGATACTGACGCATTATATTATCCCAGATACCGCTCTTTGGGGCGGAAATTATTCGTGGATTATAGGCATCGCGATCGTCTTTATCATTATCTGGTGTATCATAAATATTTTGGGCACAAGCCAAAGCGGGCGATTCGGTATGTACCTTGTTCTCGCAGTGCTTGGGGCTATTGGCCTATATGTGATACTTGGAGCAGTAACAATTTTCATGAATGCTCCGGCGTCGCGAGAGAATTTCACAGAGCTTTTCCCGAAAGGCACTTGGGGTCTTATTACGGCCATGGGAATATTCTCTCTTGCGTTTCAGGGTTCAGAGATCGTCGCGCAGGGAGTAAAAGAGCTTAAGAATCCAAAGAAAGATTTAAAGCGGGCGCTCTTCTATTCGTATGGGATTATCGTGGCGATCTACCTTCTAGTCGTAGGCGTTGCGATCGCGGGGGTTCATTCCGATGTAGCAAGCTGGGTAGTGCTTGCTGACGCGAAAGAAGGAGCCATCGCGAAAAGCGCCTCCTTCTTTGTGTTTGGCTCAATGCTTGTAGTGTTGGTTTTGGTTGCTGGTTTCGTTGCCTCAATTGCCGCGCTTAACTCAACTATTTTTTCCGCAAGCCATACCGCAAAGGCGCTTGGAGACGCGAAGAGCTTGCCCTATCCCTTCCGAATTTTACTGGAGAAGCGCAATTCCCCGGTATTTGCGATAGTCGTATCTGCTTTCTGTATGATTTTTATGGTCATTGTCTTGCCAATGGAGGGCGTTGCCGCGGTCGCAAATCTCCTATTCATTCTGCTGTTTTTGGCGCTGAACTGCGCTGTTATCAAATTGAGGATAGATCGCCCAGAAATCGCGCGGCCATACAAAGTTCCTTTGTTCCCCCTCCTTAACCTTGGAGCGATCGCGGGATACATCATTGTCATGATACCGCTTTTTTCTGTAAGCGCTTGGGGGGTTACAATTTTCGTTATCTGGTTTTTTTTCGGAATGCTTGTCTGGTTCCTCTTCGCGAAGAAAAATATTGAAGAAGAGGTTGATAGCGCGATTATCTACGAAGAATATCATCCGTTTGGAAGCCAGACCTATGCGAAAGTTTTTTGCCCCATAATGGAGGGGACGAACTGGAAGGCATTGTTAGAAATTGCTCATGCGATAGCAAGGGATCGCAATACCGCGATGTATTTCTGCTTACTGCAAGAACTGCCCAAAGGAGTCTCTTCGTTTAAGGAGTTTGATGCCGCGGATGCTCGAAAATTCGAGATGATGGAGCGGGGATCAGAATTTTGCGACGCGCTTATCAGCAAGTACAAGGAGTTTTCCGAAAGAGTAAGCCTTCGGCTTGCTTCGGCCGCTGTGTCGGATTCCCCGCCGTCTTTTGAGCAGTTGGAACGGTTCGGATACGCGCAGATTATCCGTGGCCTTGTGGAAAAGATAGATGCCGATGTGCTCATTCTTCCATTTGAGCAGATTGAATTTTTAAGAAGAGGGTTCGGCTGGGCAACCCTCACGCGGCTACTGCGTCAGACACGCTGCAATCTTATGGTTGTGAAGATTGGAACAAGGGCGAGCGAGGGAAAGTTCCTGGATCGGTGTCTCGTTCCCTATGTATCCAATCCCCACGGAGGATTATTATTCGATACAATTCGTGCGCTTCGCGAGCATATTGGATCCTCTTTTTATGTGCGATTTCTTCACTTAAAGGAGGCAATACATTCACAAGAAAAAATCAGAAAGGTTCAAAGGGAACTTGACAAGCGCGGATTTTACAGTAGCGATCTTCTTGACGTCCAAGATGTAGCTGGGGATAGATCTCTGTATATCGCCGAGAAGGCAGGAGCCGGAGAATACAATCTTGTTTTAATGGCAGCGTCGAAGGACCACTGGCTTCATGAGATGAAATTTGGGAACGTCGTTGAGGGCGTAATGAGGAATCTAGGTACAACGACGATTGTTATGCACCGTCACCAAGAACCATGGCACCCATTTGTCGTGCCATTTGTGCGGCTGTATCATCGACTGTTTGCTGATTCGGGCAATAGTTAAGCTTTTTTTAAGCCAACCTGTCAAGAAACTCTTGACAGGTTTTTTGTTTGGGTGTAATGTGGATACAATTAGCCATAGACAGCAGGCGTCCAATAAGACCTGCCGAGGCACTAACGCCTTTGTCTGTGGCTATGAGCCACTTTTTTATTTATTCCATGGCAATCAGTCGTCAAAAAAAAGAAGAAATTATAAAGGATCTTGAGGATAAATTAAAAAGACATAAGTCCGCTGTTTTTGTGGATTACAGCGGCTTGGATGTGGCGGGCATGGAGAATATCAGGGGCGAGCTTCGCAAAGAAGGTATTGATATCAAAGTTGCAAAAAAAACATTGCTGGATTTGATTCTGAAGAGACTTAATATAAGTATTGATATAAAATCCCTTTCTGGACAAGTCGCGATTGTTTTGGGGTACGAAGACGAGATGGCCCCCGCGAAAATTATCAGTAAATTCGCGAAGGAATTGGAAAAACTCAAGATTCTTGGCGGAATTTTTGAAAAAGGATTTGTCGGGCCCGAGAAAGTGGCAACCCTTGCAACCATCCCGTCCCGCGAAGAATTGCTTTCAAGGATGGTCGGGAGCATGCAGGCGCCAATGGCTGGCATGGTTAGGGTGCTTTCGGGAAATATGAGAGGGCTGGTGCAAGTGCTAAACGCTATAAGTCAAAAATAATTATAATTAGTAATCAAAACTATGGCAGAAGAAACAAAAACCAACGAGGAAATTGTGGAGGTTCCAGAAAAGTTCGCGAAGCTTGTCGAGCAAATAGAAAAGATGAGCGTGCTTGATCTTGCGGATCTTGTTAAGGTTCTTGAAAAAAAATTCGGAGTATCGGCCGCGGCTCCGGTGGCGATGATGGCCGCTGGCTCGTTAGCTTCGGGAGACGCCTCGCCCGTTGAAGAAAAGACTTCATTTACGGTGGAACTCAAAGAGGCGGGCACGAACAAGATCGGAGTAATTAAGGCCGTTCGCGCGGTAACTGAACTAGGCCTAAAAGAGGCAAAGGATTTGGTGGAGTCAGCGCCAAAGGTTGTCAAGGAAAACGTTGCGAAGGAAGAGGCAGAGGCGATGAAGAAGAAGCTTGAGGAAGCCGGAGCAAAAGTGGAATTAAAGTAGATTGACTTTTTTAAAATAAAAACGCTATACTTATATGATAGCGTTTTTATTTTATGTCAGATCAAATATTGGAACAACTTTTTGAGTCTCATCCAAAGGTAAGGTTGCTTAAGCTTTTTTTGCGTAATCAAAAATCCAAATTTACAATTTACGACGCAAAAGAGCGGGCTCAGCTTGACGCGAGGACCGCGGAAAATACCCTAGAGAAACTTCGCAAAGCAGGGGTTCTGAAGTCTTACGCGCGGAAAATCGGCAGGTTCAAAAAAGATAAAACTGCTTCAAAGCTCAAAAAAACTTATTTTATAAATCCTGCATTTATGTTTTTCGATGAGTTGCGAGGACTCGTTTTAAAGTCTTCCCCCGCTTCGAAATCCCGTATTTTAAAACGAATAAAGGGACTTGGCAGGATAAAACTGGTCGTGCTATCCGGTATTTTTATGAAACCGGACAGGGAACTTTCCCGCACAGATATTTTGATTGTTGGGGACGATATTTCCGAAAAACGCTTCCAGAATTTTATGAAGCAGCTTGAAGCGGAAGCCGGATGCGAGATACAATATAGCCTTCTTACTTGTGAAGAATTTACTTATCGCTGGAAGATGCTGGACCGTTTTTTGAGAGATATTTTGGAAAGGCCAAATGAGATATTGGTAAATAAGGTGGGGGTGTAGGAGGGCACTTGGCGCAGTGGTAGCGCGCTTCATTCACATTGAAGAGGTCATAGGTCCGAATCCTATAGTGCCCAATGGTTCGTTCGCGTCTAAAGACACCCGTTCGCGGGCGTTTTTTATTTACTCTGGCGCCCTGCCTGCCGGCAGGCAGGGCTGTGGATAACTAGGGGTTGACAGGGTATTTATTGTGGAATAAAATGGTAAGTAGATATCTAAGTGTGGGGATATGTGGATAATTTAATATGTTCATTGGCGAATATTCGCACACAATTGACGAAAAACGGCGTCTTGCGATTCCGTCGAAATTTCGAAAAGAGCTTGGCGGAAAAGCAGTGATCACGCGCGGTCTTGATAACTGTCTTTTTATTTTTCCGGCAAAGGAATGGAGCGCTCTTGCGCAGAAATTGGGAACCCTTCCTTTGGGGCAGAGCGACGCAAGGGGATTTATACGCCTTATGCTTGCTGGCGCCATGGATGTTTACATAGACGGCCTAGGAAGAATCCTTGTGCCCGATTATTTGAAAGAATACGCGTCGTTAAAAAAACAAGCAATAGTCACGGGAGTGTTTAATCGGTTGGAAGTTTGGGATCAGGCATTGTGGCGATCCTACAAATCCCGCAGTGAAAAGGAAATAGGAAATATGGCGGAGCGTCTTTCAGAATTAGGAGTTTAACTATGCATGTCCCCGTTCTTCTAAAGGAAGTTTTAGAGTATCTGGATCCAAAGCCAAATGAGAATTTTATAGACTGCACAGTCGGCGAGGGAGGCCATGCGCTTGCGATACTCAAGCTTATAGCGCCAAACGGCATAGTGCTTGGGATTGACCGCGACGCTGATATGGTTACGCGATTGCGCGAAAGCGCCGAGCGATTGGGGATAAGCGATAGAATTACCATTCATCAGGGCAACTTCGCTGATATTCGGGAAATTGTTGAAAGCCATAAGTTTGGTCAAGTGCGCGGAGTTTTATTTGACTTTGGTATGTCATCGTGGCAATTGGATGGCAGCGGCGCCGGATTTTCTTTTCAAAATGTTGAGCCGCTTGATATGCGTTTTGACAGAACCAAAGATACTGAAACCGCGGCCTCTATTTTAAATTCATGGCCGGAAGAAAGTATAGGGCGCGTAATATATGAATTCGGGGAGGAGAGGTATGCGAGGCGCATTGCGAAAGAGATTGTCGCCGCGCGCAAAAAAGAAAGAATAAAAACTACTGATCAGCTCGTGGGGATAATTGGAAGGGCCGTTGCTAGAAATTATGGCGGCAGGAAAATTCATTTTGCTACGCGCACATTTCAGGCATTGCGCATAGCGGTAAACAGCGAACTTACAAGTTTAGAAAAAGGTATAAACGAAGCTGTCAGTCTTCTGCCTTCAGGCGGACGAATCGCGGCAGTATCATTCCATTCGCTTGAGGACAGAAGAGTGAAGAATATTTTTAAGGGATCACCCAGTGTAAAGGTTATTACTAAGAAACCTATCGGGGCTTCAAAAGAGGAAATTGGGGAAAATCCTCGGGCCAGAAGCGCCAAGTTGCGCGTAGCAGAAAAAATTTAAAAATATGGGGGAAAAAAAGAAAACCAAAATCGGTATTTTGCATATCTTTTTGCTTGCTTCAATTTTTGTCTTGCTCGGTTTTTATTTTTTCGGGGTGAATAGCATACTTAAAGATCAATTCGCGTTGAAAAAAACAGTGCAATACGCGAATGAGCTTAAGGGCAGGAACGAGAATCTTAGAAACTTAGTATACGAAATTCAATCTCTTGATAATTTGGCCAATTTAAGTCGCGCGCTTGATTTGGAAGAGGTGAGACATATATCATATATTGAGGTAGGGTCGCGATCACCGCTCGCGTTGGGCAACTAAAATGAGCCATTGGCGAATATATTTTGTTTTTTTCTTTATACTAATAGCGGGCCTTGGAATCACGGTCCGCATATTTTATATTCAGATTGTAAAAAACAGCTATTACAGCGCGTTGGCCAGGGGCCAAAACGTTGACTATATGGAGTACACGCCTCCCCGAGGTAATATTTTTTTCCAGGATAAGTTCAACAAGGAAAACGGTCTTTTTCTTGCCGCAACAAACAAAGACTGGCCGCAGCTCTACGCGGTACCTAAGGAAATAGAAGACCCCGCACTTACGGCATCCCAAATCGCTGCAATTTTATATGAAAGCGAAGCAAGACTCGAAGGTGAAGAAAAGATATACGAAAGAATCAAGGATAAAGACGATCCCTATGAGCCGATTGTGCATAAAATTGAAAATAAAAAAGCTGACGAAATAAAAATGCTTGAACTCAAAGGGATTTATACAAAAGAGGAAAATCTGCGCCATTACCCGCAGGGGGATTTAGCGGCTCATGTTTTGGGTTTTGTGGGGTATAGGGAAAATGAACGTGTTGGGCAATATGGCGTGGAGGGGTTTTACGATGAAGCGCTTCGGGGCGGTAAAAAGATTGTAGAAATTCCATTTTTATCAGGCGGGGGCAATAAGTTTTTCACGCGCGGGGAAGATTTGATTCTTTCAATGGATTATAATATTCAGTTTATGCTAGAGCGGATTCTTAAAGAGGCAAAAGAAAAATTATCCGCAGAGGGAGCCTCCGCGATAATTATTGATCCAAAAAATGGCGAGGTGTTGGCTCTCGCGGCGATAGATTCGTTTAACCCAAATAATTATTCAGAAGTTGGTAACATAGATATTTTTCTTAATGATGCTGTCCAGAAGATATTTGAGCCCGGTTCTATATTTAAGCCGTTCACCGCGGCGGCGGCTCTGAACGAAGGCGCGATAAGCCCAGATACCGAGTATGAGGACAAGGGATATGTGAGGGTCGGCGCGTACACAATACGCAACGCAAACGAAAAAAAATATGGCACGCAAAGCATGACAGGTGTTTTGGATCTTTCCATTAACACCGGCGCCGTATTCATGGAAAATACGATTGGGCATGACAAATTTCGCGATTACATAAAACAATTCGGCTTTGGCGAGCGAACCGGTGTTGATTTGCAGGGCGAGGTTTCGGGGGACATGGAGAATTTATTAAAAACATCGCGAGATATAAATTTCGCGACCGCGTCATTCGGCCAAGGTATTGCGGTGACCCCCATTCAGCTTGTCGCGGCATTTTCCGCGTTTGCCAATGGCGGCAAGACGGTAAAACCGCATATTGCGAAAGAAATTGTGGGGAGTAATGGAACTCGAAGGCCCATTGAGGCGGAGATCTTGAGAAGTCCTATATCCGCGAAGACCGCGGCTCAAATCACCTCTATGCTTGTGAGCGTTGTGGATAACGCCTATGATAAAAAGGCAAAAGTTAGAGGATATAAGGTAGCCGGCAAAACCGGCACAGCCCAGGTGCCCAAAGAAGATGGCAGGGGATATCGGGAGGACAAGACAATTCATTCTTTCATTGGTTTTGCGCCAGCATATGATCCAAAATTCTTGGCGCTTATAAAAGTAGATAATCCCCAGGGCGTCGATTTCGCGTCCGAATCCGTCGCCCCCTTGTTTTCAAAGATAGCGGAGTATATACTAAATTACTATGAAATACCGCCTGACTCGTAGATGGCCCCGTCGTCTAGTGGCCTAGGACATTAGGTTCTCAGCCTAATAACACGGGTTCGATTCCCGTCGGGGCTACGATTTCAAGAGTTGTCGTGAGTTATCTAGGGTTTAGCTTGCGTTTATACAGAGCTTGTGCTACATTTCAATAAAGTTCTTTGACAAGGAGGTTTTTAAATGGGAAGTAGTTCGGGAACGTATACGACACCCTGTCCCAATTGCGATGGAGAAGTGGGGTACTTCTGGTATGATTCGGATTGTCGTGGTAACCCTGCTGGGGGTGGTATCCAGTGTAAGAAATGCAAAAGAGAGTTCACTTCAAAAGAGTGGCAAATAATAGCAAGCGATGAGATGCGGGAGAGAAAAAGGAAAGAGGCATTAATAGACCTAGTTTTTAAGGCAAGGTCTATAGGCCAAACAGTGGGAGAATCTCCAGAAATCATTACGAAGCTGGAGGGCCAATTGTTTTCTGGAAACTACCCCCTAGACCTAGACCCCGAAGCATCCCATTTCCACGAACAATTACTAGACTACGCGAACGCTTACAAGGCAATTTCCGAAATTTAAAGCTAACTTCGCAAATGGTTCAAAACTGAGCCATTTTTTTATCCAAAACTCGGCACCGTATAATCCCTCAACTTCTCCAGCAGATTCACTATAAAAGTTCGCATTGCGTCCTCATTGGGGCTACATTTTCAAGAGTTATCTAGAGTTTATGTGCAGCAATTTATAACCCCCAGTGATTAGCTGGGGGTCGGGTAAACCTTGAGGAAGCCTTTTGAAACTTCCACTTAGGGGCTTAGTTGAATCCCTCAATGAACTTTCTCATCTCCTCTTTTGAGTCCAGATGCCCTCCCATCAAGAGCATCATCCCCAGCTCAATCGCTAAATGACCAGCCGTTTCTGGGTGCTTGCCCAAATCTGAGCACATTGAGGCGTAAGCCTGGTGAAGGTCTCCAGCCTCCACGGATTCAAGGGCACGCTCTTTGCACCATGCCAAATGTTCTGCTCGTGTCATTTCCAACCCCCTTTTCCAATCGTTCTGCAGGTTACCACCATTATAGCATATATTATGTTAACTTGTCAATGTTTTCGGGTATGAAAAATCAGGCACCGTATAATCTCTTAGTTTCTCCAGTAGATTCACTATAAAAGTTCGCATTGCGTCCTCATTGGGGCTACATAAATTTCAACGGCTCACCGCGGTGAGCCGTTCAGAACCCTTGCATTTTTTGGATAGATGTGGTATCATTTAAGCAAGTTTCATCCAGATTCGCCATGAGAGGTGTAACGATGGATATTCTTGAGGAAGTTCGTAGTATTGTAGATTCACCGTCGTTGTCTAACAAAGAAGAACTCCTAAGCCGATTAGAAGAATTGAACTGTTTCTTATTTATAGAACAGTCAGATTTTCTTACTTTTTGTGCCGAACATGATCATGGTAGAAGGATTGACTTT
>JBASTI010000045.1:0-2887 GCA_049274815.1 Candidatus Spechtbacterales bacterium
AAATCACCTGTCGTAGACATTGTAAAAAGGGTCTCTCCCGCTGTCATCAATATCGTTATCTCAAAAGACATGCCCAAGCTCGAGGGATTCTATACCATGCCCTTTGGCGGGCAGGAGTACATCGTTCCGAAATTTGACAAACACGCTAGGCAAAAAGTTAAAATTGGAGGCGGCAGCGGATTTATAGTATCTCCCGACGGAGTAGTGCTTACAAACGCCCATGTGGTTGAGGATCCTAAAGCGGAATACACCGCGATTATGGATCATGACGATGACGCGAAGCTTCCCATAAAAATCGTCGCGCGCGATAGAATCAACGATATCGCGATACTTAAAATCGATCCGCCAGCCGGCGGACAGGGCAATAAAAGTTTCCCGTATATTGAGCTTGGCGATTCGCGTCAGCTTGAGCTCGGAGAGGATATTATCGCGGTGGGGTACGCGCTTGGGGAATTTAGAAACACCGTTTCTACCGGCGTAGTATCCGGCCTAAGCCGGTTTATTCAAGCCCAAACCGGCTATGAAAGACACGTGGAAAGATTGAGGGGACTTATTCAAACAGACGCGGCTATAAACCCGGGTAACTCCGGAGGACCGATTATAAACATGGAGGGCAAAGCCGTCGGCATAAGCACGGCTGTAGTATTTGGCGCGCAAAACATCGGCTTTGCGATACCGATAAACAACGCCAAAAAAGATTTACAGGAGCTAAAGGAATTTGGCCACATACGCCAACCCTTCTTGGGTGTTCGATACATCATAATAGACGAAATGGTTCAAAAACAAAACAAGCTTCCGGTTGACCATGGCGCGATGATAGTTCGGGAAACCCTCGGGGAGCACGCGGTAGTACCCGGCTCATCTGCCGCAAGGGCAGGATTCAAAGAGTTTGACATTATCCTTGAAACCGACGGAGAAAAAATCACCGTGGACAACACCATACAGGATGTTATTTCAAAACACAAAATCGGTGAAATGGTAAAGTGCAAAGTTTTGAGAAATGGCAAGGAGTCGGAAATCAAAGTGAAGCTGGAGGAGAAAAAATAAAGCTATGCCGCCCGTATAAAATATAAATAGGGCGCCTGGATAGGCGCCCTATAAAATTACGATTCTTAACTATTTGTAATTCCCTCAAAGACCCGAGCCGAGCCAAAGACCAGAGCCGAGCCATAGACCCAAGCCGAGCCAAAGACCTGAGCCGAGCCAGAGACCCGAGCCGAGCCAGAGACCCGAGCCGAGCCAGAGACCAGAGCCAAGTCAGAGACCAGAGCCAAGTCAGAGACCAGAGCATTTTCTTTCATTACTGCATTTTCACTAACTACAGCCCGATCCTCTACTCTTGCCCAATCCAAGACTTTAGCGTTGTCCTTGACTAAAGCGAATGGGCCCACATACGCTGTTTCCGCGACTTCAGCCGTTTCGGCGACTAAGCCGCCGCCGTTACAATGCCGATGATACCTTACTCCATTTACCTCAATGATACCATCCGCTTGCGACTTATCACTTTCCGTGTCTTTACCTAAAATGATATTGGCGACTTTTTCCATATTTTCCGGACAGCATATCAGATTAGCTTGCACGTCTCCCATATTAACGCCAAGCGCAGCTAGCTGTTTGTTAATCTCGCTTGCCATACCCAAACTTAAAGTATTGTGATCCATTTCTTCTCCTTTTCTACTTGATTTTCTAAAGAGCTGCTGGCTGCCCGCCATGGCCTAAGCCACAAACATCCCAAAGGACAGCGGGATTGAAGATATGCTATCAAAAATATACTAATCCGTCAAGACTTGCCGAGCATAGATAGGCATGAGAAAGTATAATAAACAAAAAACAAAGGAGGTGAAAGTAAAGCTTGAAGAGAAAAAATAGACCCGTAAGCGCGACAGAGATTGAGAATTATCCTGCTATGATTTTCCCCGAGGACCTGAACTCTCAAGATAAAATGTTCGGCGGAATGCTTGTCGCGACCATGGACAAGCTTGCGGGAACGCTTCTTTTTCGGCACACAGGGGGACAGCCATTTGGCACCGTGTACATAGACGGCATTTCTTTCCTTGTGCCGGTGTATAGGGGCGACCTGCTTCTGCTAGATGCCTCTATAAACCGCGTTTGGAACAGCTCTTGCGAAATCGGCATCCGGGCAAAAGTCCAACGGAGAAAGACAGGCGAGATTCAGCATCTTTCAAGCACATATTTTACTTTCGTAGCGGTAGAAGAACTTGACGAAATTGACGAGAAGACCGGCCACCAAAAAATAGTCGCCGCTCCCATTAAATACGGCGCCACTCCAGGCACCAAAGAGCAAAAGCGCAGATGGCTAGAGGCCGAGGAGCGGAGACGAGAGCGACTGGAGAAAAAATCCAACCGGGCCTAATGCCTGGTTTTTGATTTCTCAAAATAAAAATCGCTCCGCTTAAGACGGAGCGATTGTGAGTTTTGTTCGCTCTATATACTTTAAGACTTCCGCTCTCCTGTGCCAGCTTATAACCCCAAGAAGATAATAAAAACTTAAAAGCTCTGACAACCCTTTCCAACAAAACACCTTGTACCCAAGTTTTTCAAGATACTCTGCGCCGCCTTGCTCCCTATCAATGGCGATCGCGATAGCGACAATCTCATAACCCGCCTTCTTCACGGCTTCTATTGCTTCAAGCTTAGAATCGGCGCCGGAAACGACGTCATCCAAGAGCAAGACTCGCTTGGCGGTTTGCTTCGCCTTAGCCCTTGTGCATATTCTAAAGCGCGAAACTCTACGGGAATCCCCGCTTCCCCTTTTGATCAAACGGGCCTTATACTGTTTGCCCTTATCAAGCAGGCCCCGAAATGCTTCCGCGATGGGCTCGCCGGCATTTGGAATGCCGCAAACAAAGTCGTATTCTATGCCGCT
>JBASTI010000046.1:0-7481 GCA_049274815.1 Candidatus Spechtbacterales bacterium
GTCCAAAATCCCCAAAACGACATCCAAAGTAGCAGAAACGGCACCGGCCTCACCAAAATAATTATTCCAAGCGCTATATCCATAATGCCGATAAGCGGCATCAGGGTCATCGCGCCGTCCGAGGAAATACCAACCGCCTCGAAATATTTAATCCAACCCTGCTTTTGCTGAAGCGCAAACACGCCATGGCCAATAAACTCTCCGGCCACGGCAATTTTTAATATTAATTCCGCAATCTTTGGATTACTCATGGATTTATCTTTAACTATAACTATAATAACTCTTTATAGTATATCACAAAATAAAAGTCCCGACATATGCCGGGACTAACTATTATTCAACAAATTCAACCTCAGCCCGTTTTTGCTCCTTGGAAAGACCTACGCTTTGTGCCCAAATATGAAAGGGGAATGCCAAGCGCAATAATGCCAGCGCCCAATACAGAAAAGATTAAACCAATAACCTTAACAAGTTTGACGATTTCCAAGCTTGCGTGCGCCTGATGCAAAGCGTTTTGTAGAGTAAGGCCCCACATATAGGTGTTACGCACGGGGTTATCGATCATCTTGGTCGGATCATTTGGATCAGGAATTTTCCTGGACAATTCTGTCCAGCCCTTTCCTTCCGTTTCCGCCATCACATGGGCATGGATTACTTGGGCCTGCGCGTGCGCTTCCGCGGCGGTATCAATCGTCACCTTAGGGATCTCGACTCCTTGCGGCGCCCGAGCATTGGGATACGTAAGAAGAATGAACGGATCCTGGACAACAACCTTTTCATGAGTAAGCGCGCCTGTGACCTCCGTTTCCGTGTGCGTGGCCTCGATTGCCATGAACACTCCTATCGCAAGCAACGCGATCCCAAGCGCAAGGGTGCCTCCCATAAAATATAATCGTTTGATATTCATTGCTCCCTCCTTTGTTTTTTTACTTTTTCTTAAGGATTAACGACTATCTTTCCCTTCATCCACGGATGAGGCAAGCAGTAATATTCGTATTCGCCAGCTTTCGTAAACGTATAGCTGAAGGACTGTCCTTTACTGAAAAGCCCCGAATCAAAACCTCCATCCTTCGCGGTTACCGTATGCACCGTGTTGTCATCGTTCATCCACGTTACCGTCGTACCAACGGAAACCGCGATGACGTTTGGAGAATAGTCGTTCGATAGATCCTCGTCGTAATTCGATGCTCCCAAAAGAATCCGAACTTCTGTGCCGTTTTGCGATCCGTGCCCGTCATCTCTATGATCATGCACGAAATCGGGATTTTTCTTCACAAGACCCTTCGCTTCGAAAATTTCGTGGTTTTCACTGCCCTCGGCAATAATCACTCCAACTGCGCCCTTATGGATTGCCCGCGCGATTGCGTGGTCCACGAGAATATAAGCACCCGGCACGTCAATCTTGAAGTCAACTGCGACACCGCCTGATGCCGGAACTCCCACAACTTGCGGATCAAATGCTGGTGAGGAGCGGCCGCCAAGAAACACTCTATCAAACGTTTCACCAATGATGTGAAAGCTTGAAGAAAGCTGAGGCCCCGCGTTCCCAAACCAGACACGGACAGTGTCTCCGACTTTCACTTTTGGTGAATTATCGCCAGTCAAAGAACCGACGGCGCCATTAAATACCACATAGGAAGGATGTTCCGCATCAAGCGCTGTCATATCGAGTGTAGAGATTCCAGATTCCGTTTTCATCGGATAAAATTCTGATTGCACCACGTAAAACTCGCGATCAACTTTTGGCAAACCTTCTGCGGGTTCAACAAGCACAAACCCGTACATGCCGTTTGCAATGTGAGTCGGAATGTCTGGCGCAGCACAATGATACATGTAAAGGCCGGGGCTCACCGCGCGCACTTCAATCACCGCTTCCTCTCCCGGGGCAACAAGAGTCGCTTTCGCTCCTCCGCCCGGACCCGTCGCAAAGTGAAAGTCGATATTGTGCGGATGGTTGCTCGCGACATTGTTCTTCAGATGGAATTCAACCAAATCGCCTTCCCGAACACGAAGAACAGGACCGGGCACAGAGCCCTCAAATGTCCATGCCGCATACTGCACGCCCGGAGCAATTTCTTGAACAACTTCTCTTGTTTCCCATTCAACAATCACGCGGCGCTGTTCTTTGCGCGTAATTGGAGCGGGGACATTCGGCGCATGACTCCATTGACCCTGTTCAGAGCGCAACTCGGCTTTGGGCGTAAGTAGAAGCGCGCGCCGTCCTTCCTGCGTATTCGCCCCTCCCGCGCACGCAACCAAGGTCAAAAAAAGGGCAAGCACCGATACGATCAGTCCAATCCTCAAAACTCTTTCCTTTCCCATTTTAGTTCCTCCTTTGTTCCTGTCGTCTCCTAATATTGTTAAGGATCCACTACACTGACACTATACTATAAAATCTAAACCTGACAATATTTTTTACTCAAAATATTATGAGAACTAAAAAATGGCTATAATAAGCCCTTTTGTAAATAGGTTATGACGACGAAAGCGTCGCCATTTAATTGCGTTCCGCGCTGTTCCATAAAAGTTCAAAATACATGCGAAATGTATCCGCGAGAGATTTATCCGTAACAATGAGCCCTACGGGATGCTCTTCGCCAAGAGAAAGCAATGCAATTTTATCGCCGAAAATAAAGTTTGCGGTTTTAAATTTGTATCGCGCTGGTACAAAGCGAGTTTCCCGCAGTTCCGAGGAATCGCGCCCGCGCATATCGTGAGATTGTTTTGATTTATGGGTAAGAAGCCGAACATGTAAATAGCGCTTTTTACGCAACTCAATAAATTCAGCAAAGTCCCCCTCAAGCAGATGAAACGCGTCATCAATAGATGTTATGGCATCAAAATTACGCTTCTCTTCTATGACCTCATCAAGAATTGTTTTTAATCCCTCCTCGCCTTCATAAAATCGGATAGTGGGTCTTGCTGACGCGCGACCCTCAATTGCTTGCAGTTTCGGTAGTAAATCTTTCAGGGTACTGGCTCGATGTTCCCAAAACGAAATTATTTTTGCCGGACTTTCGGCGACATATACCCTCCTGCCGCGCGCCGAAAAATAAGAAACCATATGGCGGAGAGTTAGAGATTTAATAATCTCATAGCAAGTTGTGCGTGGAAGTTTGGCTTTTTGAGCTATGTCTGTCACGGATGCTTCGCCCAACGCCAAAGTAGCGAGATAGACACTCGCCTCCTTTTGAGAAAATCCGAAATCTTTTAATATCGCTGCGAATTCTTTCATAAATTATATCTAAAGACTTAAAAACGGTCCGTTTATCAGACCGTTTATTATACAGCAATTATGCGTCTAGTGCAATATCTTCCCTATACCACTGCTTGCCTTTCTTCGGATCCTTGTTTCCGAAAGAAATGTGCCGTACTCCACGGTATGCTATTTCGCGGGCCTCCGCCAATGGTTTGGCCTTTGCGAGGACCGACAACGCGCGTCCGCCGTCAGTTAATAGTGTAAAAATATCATTTTTCGCGTGCTTGGTGCCGCCATGGAGAACTATTGCGCCCTCATCAAGGGCTTCGTGAACGCCATATATTTTAAGTCCCTTCCTGTATTTACCCGGATACCCCTCTACCGCGACAACGACATTCACCACTGCATCCTGCGACCACTCCACGCCGCCTATTTTATTCTGATTGCCTTGCGCCGCAAAGTAGCAAAGTTTCACAAAATCAGTTCGTAACAGCGGCAGGATAACTTGCGCCTCCGGGTCTCCCAAACGACAGTTGAATTCAAGAAATTTTGGGCCGTCTTTTGTAATCATCATGCCGGCATATAAAAATCCCTTATACGGCCTGCCCATCTTGCGAAGCGCCTCAAGTACTTGCCGTATGTATCCCAGAATCTCGCGATAATGCTTGTCGCCTAGGGTCGGTACGGGGCTATACGCGCCCATTCCCCCGGTGTTATTTCCCAAAAGATCCTGTTTGTAATCGCGTGAAACCGGAAAGGGCAGGATGTTGTGGCCGTCTGTTAGTACCGTAAAGGAACATTCCCAGCCCTCAAGCTTCTCTTCAATAAGAATAAGTCGGTGACCGTCTTGAACCATGAGGCGGTCTACTGCCGCCTTGCCCGCTTCTACGGTATGAGCAATAACCACTCCCTTGCCGGAGGCAAGGCCATTCGCCTTGATGACGAGCGGTAGATTAAATTTCCGCATGTACCATTCTATGTACTTCTTGGCGTTATCGGGAAAAGCGAAAAGTTTAAATTGCGCTGTAGTATGCGATAGGCCGCATGCCTCGAGCATATTCTTTGCGAAAATCTTACTGCCCTCAATGAGCGCGGCGTCTTTGGACGGCCCAAGTATAAGAAGGCCCTCGTGTTCGAATCTGTCAACAATGCCAAGAGTCAGCGGCACTTCGGGTCCAACAATCGTAAGGTCAATTTGTTTGTCCTTGGCAAACGCGACAAGGCCCTCGATGTCATCTGCCGCGATATCCACGCGTTGGGCAATCTTCTCTATGCCCGCATTTGCGGGCGCGCAAAATCGCATGTCAACAAGCTTGCTTTGCCTGCACTTCCACGCAATCGCATGTTCCCGGGCTCCCGAGCCAACTACTAATATTCGCATTACTCACCCCCTATTTCGATTGTCGTTATAACATCTCCTTGCTTGACACTTCTCGCCACCTCCATCCCCTCAACAACTTTACCAAAAACAGTATGCAAGCCGTATAGATGCGGCTGGGGCCGCTCGGTCACTATAAAGAACTGGCTGCCGTTTGTGTTTGGGCCAGAATTCGCCATGGCAAGTGCGCCCACATCCGCAGGCAGAGATTCAAGGGAATAGTTATATACATAACCGGCCCGTTCAAGCTTCGCGATCGCATCAGTGGACAAGCCAAGGGATCGAGGGTTTATTTCATCTTCAAATGCATATCCCGGCCCGCCCGTTCCCACTGCCGTGGAATCAATCCGCGAAAGTGGGTCGCCTCCCTGTATCATAAAACTGGAAATTACGCGGTGAAATTTGATGCCATTGTAAAATCCGTCCTTCGCGAGCTTCACAAAATTATTCACTGTTTTCGGAGCAACTTTAGGATAAAGCGCGAGCTCAATATCGCCCCTTGCTGTTTTTATTAGGGCGAGAAGCGCGCCTTCTTTGTAGCTTGCGTCTTTTGCGGTCTCTTCGCTACTCGGCACAGGATCTTCTTTTTGAGGAGCTGGCTCCTTAAGATAAAAAAACGCGCCAATAAAAAATATAGTTACCACGAATATCGCAAAAAGCATGTTTTTCATATATTACAATTATATCTTTAATTTAAAAACTTGCAACAAAAAAGTGGACAATGTCCACTTATGCTGGCTGTTCGGTTTGTTTCAGAATTGAAATGTCCATTGAAAATCTCCTTAATGCCTCCGGCAGGACATCAAACTCAAATCCCGCGCAACTAAAGTCCTCCTTAATCTCAAAAATTCTAACGAATTCTCTGACATCGGAGTCGGTTCTGTATATACGGCGTTTTTTTAAACGTTCAAACGCAAGTCGCGTAGCTTCTTCCCACGAGGAAGCGCGAATTACTGGGAAGGAAGCGAGGATTATTTTTTTCTTCAAATCTATCAGCGCCGCGCGAAACCTCATAGCCCCTCCCTTTTCCGTTTAGGCTAAATTCGAATGAAATGTGCTATAATCAAGGATATATGAAATCATACCTCAAGTTTCCGCAAAGATCAACCGCTACAGCGCTCGTCATTCTTGGCATTATGGGTGTAGTGGCTTTGATGTCCATACGCGAAGATTCGGTGACAATGGACGAATCGCCGCATATCGTATCTGGATACAGTTATTTAAAATTTCAGGACATGCGACTCAATCCGGAACACCCCCCGCTTGTAAAAGATTTGGCGGCAATTCCGCTTCTATTTCAAAAAATTAATTTTCCCCTAGATCATCCGGCCTGGTCCAGCATGGTGAACGCGCAGTGGGACCTTGGGCCGCAGTTTCTATATCGATCCGGAAATGATCCGGATAAGATAATTTTTTGGGGAAGGATCGGGCCTATACTCCTCATGCTTCTATTTGGCTGGTTTGTGTTCAAATGGGCGAGGGAATTATTCGGCGCAAAATGGGGACTATTTACTCTTTCGCTCTTTGCTTTTTCGCCAACAATAATGGCTCATGGCCGACTTGTGACAACTGATGTCCCGGCCGCTTTCGCGTTTTTTGCGGCGATATATTATTACCTAAAATTTCTCAAAAATCCCTCTAAGAAAAATTTGCTTATCGCCGGCGTTGTTTTTGCGATAGCCCAACTTCTTAAATTCTCCCTCGTATTGCTACTTGGGTTCCTGCCGACAATTACGGTTTTTTGGATTTTACTACACCTTAAGTCCGTCAATATATTCAGGCGCGATGTCATAAAAACCACTGTACTTTGGGGCGCGCGTTTCTTTGCGATACTTGCGATAACCGCGCTTCTTATTCTCCCCGTCTATCAATTCCATGTATCAAACTACCCGCCGGAAAAACAAGCTCAAGACATACGGCATATTTTGCAAGATGGCAAGTTCCCCGCGCTCACCGACGCGCTTGTGTGGATGTCCGACAAGCCCCTGCTTCGCGCGTACGCCCAATATTTACTCGGAGTTTCAATGGTATTTATGCGAGTTGCCGGCGGAAACACAACATACTTTTTGGGCGAAGTTTCAAATCAGGCGTGGTGGTATTACTTCCCGGTCGCCTTCTTTTTTAAAGTGCCCGGCGCCATTCTCGTATTTATAGCACTAAGCGTAATTTTACTTCTCAAACGAACATTTTCGATGGCGATTTTGCAAAAAAATTTTGTGGAGGTCGCAATGCTACTTTTCGTTATTTTTTATTGGGTCATAAGCATTACCGGAAATCTAAATATTGGCGTGCGGCATGTCTTGCCAACTTTCCCGTTTATTTATCTTCTGATTGCGGGACAGATGAAGCGATGGTTATTTCAAGATACAAAAAATGCGGGAAGGGCAATATTCATAGCAGTTTTGCTTGTGTGGTATATTGGCTTATCCATAGGAATTTATCCCCACTATATCGCTTATTTCAACGAATTCGCCGGCGGGCCGGCGAATGGCTATAAATATGTAGTGGATTCAAACCTCGACTGGGGTCAGGATCTTCGGCGGCTTAAAAAATTTGTTGAAGAAAAAAATATAGACCGCATAAAAGTGGATTATTTTGGCGGGGGAGACGTGAAGTATTATCTTGGCGAGCGCGCGGAGATCTGGCACGCGGACAACGGAGAGACAACCGGGTGGCTCGCGGTGTCCGCTACATTCCTGCAGACATCGCGCGCGTATCCCAGGGCTTCATATGAGTGGCTAGACAAATATGCGCCCGTAAAAAAAATTGGTTTTTCAATGTTTGTGTATAATATTGAAAACTAAGACGTGTATAATTACGGCCGCATACAATAATACAAGAGTAAGTACTGCCGCGATAGTAAGGAACAGAAGTTTTGTGGTATTATGGTTCTACGTTCTTTGA
>JBASTI010000047.1:0-1809 GCA_049274815.1 Candidatus Spechtbacterales bacterium
AGGGGATTTGGCGGGCCGGGATACCCAGATACGTGGGATCAATCCGTCTGTAACGTTCGACTGGCGCGCCTGAAATACGGCATCGCGGCATTCGATGAGTTATCAAAGCAAGTTCAACAGTCAATACAAAAAGTGGCCCTGCATATTCCGACGATGCTCGATATCGCAATTGTCCACATAGGGTAGAGGCGTCGGTAGCAATTGAGTGGAAATATACCAGTGGCAGATCATTTGATCTGCCCTTTTATTTTGGGAAAATTCGGGGTAGAGTGGGTATAACTACAATTTACTAACATCAGGGAACATGCTATTGTTTGTTATTGACCTTTAATAAAAAGGAGGCGAGCGAAATGGCAAAAGTCACGATTGATACTGGAAAATGTCTTGAAATAGCAGAGCATATTCGTAACACGGGCGGTGTTCCCGAAGATAGAGAGGATCCGATGCCGTATGTTTTCCGCAGAGAAATTGCCCATAACGGATGGTGGGCAGTCTGCTCCATAAACCAGCAGACGACCCCCATACGCGGTAAACAGCTTTCTGGAACTGTTCGTAATGTGAAGCTTTTTGGATGGGACTATCTCCTCCAAAGAGCCATTATTCTCTCAATCGGGGACCCCTATATGTTCACACGCGAATGGCTTCGTTCCGTAACCGCGAACTTACTGCGCAGCATGTATCGTGATAGCGAGAATGGAGATACGTTGAACCAAGTTGAGGTCCGGGCAGAACTCCTCTGCGACTTGGGCGAATTTCTCCAGCGTCGTGGTTGGGAAAGCGTCCACGAAGCTTACAAAGAATCTCGCGGCTATATTGTGCGAAGTGACGGTGGGGGACTCGCGCAGGTTCTTTCCGGAGCGCGCGCATATCAGGATCCTGTTCAGAAAAAACTTTTCTATTTTCTCGCTATCATGCGCAACCAAGGACTCTGGAAATACAAGGATATTCTCAATTTAAGTTCACCGGTGAATTACCACGAACAGCGTGGACACTTTCGTCTCGGGACAATACAGATTCTGGACCCCGCGCTTGAAAGGAAAGTAAGAAACCGACGAAATATTACGGACCAAGAAGACATCGAAATTCGTTTTGCGGTACGGCGCGCGATTGAGTTTATAGCACAACTCCTTGATATCACACCTTCCATGATGCATTACTACTTTTGGAACTTTTTCCGAAACTGCTGTAGGCGCGATGATCCTCATTGCGAAAGTTGTGGCAACTCGTGTGGGCTTCCGGAACGCTACAGCGTAAATGCACATGGGCAATGCATCTTTGCGCCCGTTTGCGCAAGCGCAAAATTTGCATTTCGCGATATGTTGATCGAGCCACGAATCGATAAAACCATTTGGCAATAACAAAACCGCTCTTGCAAAGCGGTTTTTGACTAAAAAGGATCGCCGTTACTGGCGAGCTCCAAAAGTATTTCTTCGCGTCCGATCATTTCCCATTTCGTCTTTACCGGCACATAAGTTTTTTCTACACCGTGTATATAGAACTGCACCCCGCATCGTATGCATGTAGAGTCCACTTCGGGCTTGATGTACACAAGGCCGTTTGAACGAAATCCGGCAACAAAAAATTCAACTTCGCGAATATCCACTCTCAAATCTCGCACAACTGCGAGCGCGAGCTCCTCGGCATGGCCGCAGGCGCCGAGCATTGATTCCGTGCGCGGGGGGATTGATTTCCTTATGCATTCGGGGGTGCACCAATCACGCAAAGGTCCCAGAATTTTATTGAAAGTTTCGGCAATGGGTTGGTTCCTATACATTGCCACGCATCCATACTTGCCTTTCTGACAATCCG
>JBASTI010000048.1:0-1943 GCA_049274815.1 Candidatus Spechtbacterales bacterium
AGGCGGGATTAGCTTGGGAGCCTATACCCGTTGATCGGCTATGGGCGAAAGGGGTTTTAGCGCCCTTTCTTAAATGCAATATTTCCCTCTTTCCTTTTGATCCCGATAACTTGGTGGTTGCCTCCCCTGATCTAGGATCGTTCACGCTTGCCAATATTTACGCCGAGCTCTTGGAGGATCACGCGGGGCAGATTCCGGTAGTTGCCGTTGCCAAGCGCAGGAAGTCGGGGGAGAGCGAAACGGATATTCTGCGAGTAGTTGGCGAAGAAGAAATTAGGGATCGCCCGGGAGTCAATGTCCTTATCGTAGACGATATGATTGACGGGGGCAGCACCACATGCAAGGCAGCTTTGAAACTTAAAGACCTTGGAGCGGGCACGATATATGCCCTTTCAACGCACGGCGTATTTTCCGGAAAAGCGCTTCAAAGAATTGACAAGTCTCCGATAGAAAGAGTATTTATCACGGATTCTATTTATCGGGAAAAATTTTCAGACAAGATCAGCGTAGTTTCAGTGGCCCCTTTGCTCGGTGAGGCAATTTTCCGCATTCACAGCAACCAATCCATAAGTGAGCTGTTCTAGAAAGAAGGAGGTGACTGATGGGAAGAAACTGGTATGACGCGCTGTGTGTAGAATGTCGTTTGCCGATTAGAATGCTTACCGGCGATCCGCAGTTATGCGGCGAATGTCTGAATAAAAATAATCCAAAGCCCGAATAATCTCGGGCTTGTTTTTTTTCGTTTTACATAGTAAAACATAGTTATATGAAAGAATACTTTACCTCGGAATCCGTAACAGAAGGCCACCCCGATAAACTTTGCGATCAGGTTTCAGACGCTATTTTGGACGCGATTTTGGCGCAGGATCCAAGGGGGCGAGTGGCGGTGGAGACGTTTGTTACTAATGGTCTGATGTTCATAGCGGGAGAAATAACAACCTCTTGTTATGTTGATATTCCCGCAATCGCAAGAGGAGTTATAAGAGACGCAGGATACACAAATCCTGATTTTGGCTTCCACTATCTAAACTGCGGGATCCAGACGGCAATTCAGGGGCAATCGAAGGATATTGCGCGAGGTGTGTCCCGCTACGCGGGATCTCGCGGAGCGAGACAAGAGGAGGATTTAACAAAGCTCGGGGCCGGGGATCAGGGCCTCATGTTCGGTTACGCGACAGATGAAACAAAAGAACTTATGCCTTTGCCTATTACTCTTGCCCATAAATTGACCAGACGTCTTGCCGAGGTTCGGAGAAAAAATCCGCCAGCTGGCGGATTGTCCTATCTTAGGCCCGATGGAAAATCGCAGGTAACGGTGGAATATGAAAACGGCATTGCAAAGCGGCTCGAAAATGTAGTTGTGTCCGCTCAACACGACCCCGATATCAGCATGGCGAAATTGCGCAAAGATATAAAAGAAAAAGTTATAGCGCAAGTTGTGCCAAGAAAGTTTCTTGATAAAAAGACCAAATATTTTATAAATCCTACCGGCAGATTCGTTATCGGGGGCCCGCAGGGAGATACAGGACTTACTGGAAGAAAAATAATTGTTGATACGTATGGGGGAGTGGGGTCTCACGGCGGCGGGTGTTTCAGCGGTAAAGATCCGTCAAAAGTGGATAGATCGGGCAGTTATGCCGCGCGGTATGTCGCGAAAAATATAGTTGCCGCCGGCCTTGCTAAAAAAGCAGAGGTGCGCGTCGCGTACGCGATAGGCGTTGCCGAACCCCTCTCTATTATGGTAAATACGTACGGTACGGGGAAATTGCCGGACGATAAGCTTTCAGAGATAATCAGGAAAGTTTTTGATTTGCGACCGGGGATGATTATAAAGAATCTCGACTTGCGCCGTCCTCTCTATCGCCAAGTCGCCGCATACGGTCATTTCGGTAGAGATGATTTAAATCTGCCATGGGAGAAGACGGATAAGGTAAAGGAGTTGA
>JBASTI010000049.1:0-13952 GCA_049274815.1 Candidatus Spechtbacterales bacterium
GCATGTATCGTCAGGGGATGCTATCCTTCAGCTGCAGGACAACACAACCAACGCCTGGTTCCTTGGGTTTGACAACTCCGACTCCAACAAGTTCCGCCTGACTCCGGCGGGAAACTTCAACGCCACATCCTCGGGCATCACCATCAATGCTTCAGGCTTCGTGGGCATAGGGACAACGAATCCTTGGTCAAGCTTACAAATTGCCTCCGCTTCTACCGCTTCCACAACTCTTGTAATTCGAAATACTTCCACAGCCTCAGGCGCTAATACCGTGCTTCAATTCCAGCAGGCGACATCTACATGGTATCTGGGAGTAAATAAGGCAGCGAACAGGTTTGTCATTGCCACAACGAGTATGGCCCAGACGGACACAACTACGGGCTCTATGAAGATCAATTGGAACACCGGCGAGGTAGTATTTGGAAACGGCCAAGGAAAAATTAACGCGGGTATCATCGACCCCGTGTATACTATAGGCGGCACAAGCTACGCTACCTATGTAGCAACCGTTGTGGGACTAAAAGAGGAAGCCACTGACGTAGTTACGCTTCAGGCAACCCAAGATCCCTCAAAATTCACCTATGTCCTGGACTTTGCAAGCGCAGAAAAGGGCTCCGACCTCTGGCTGTTTAAAAACATCATTGACTGGGGCAACAATATGGAAGACCTTGTTGTATTACTGACGCCTCAAAACAACGCGAAGGTGTCATACAAAAAAGACGTTCAAAACAACCGCGTTATTCTGTATGGAAGTTCTCCCGCGGAAGTGTCTTACCGTCTTGCGGCGCCAAGATTTGATCACGCAGGCTGGACAAACCTAGCCAAAGGCGACGCGACAGGATATACAGTTTCTGATACTTCCCTGACAGGAGGGGCTCCCATAGACCTCTCCCAACTTTCCGTAGATATGGACAATATCGGCAGTATCGGCATCGGCACCTCTGCCTCCTCCACCCGCCCTATAACAATCAAGCAAGGCATGGGAGCGGCCATCGCAGACGGCTGGGACGTGTACTCCCGCGAAGAATACAAGACAAATATAGAATACCTTGGGGACGAGGAGACAGAGGATATGCTTGAGAAAATCAAAAATACCCCAATTGCAAGGTATAACTACAAGACAGAGATTGATAATGAAGCAAACCCTTCGACTGCGGCTCAGGGCAAACACCTCGGTCTCATAGTTGAAACCTCTCCCATAGAAATCATCTCCAAAACCCAACAAGGCATCTCCCTATATAATCTTGCTACATTTACCCTCGCCGGAGTAAAGGAACTTGCGAGCAAACAAGACGACCTAGAAGCTCGTGTTCTTGCTCTTGAGCTTCGACTGGACGATGGTGGGAGTTTGACTCCCACCACTCCGATGGGTGCGGGAGGGGACTCGACGACTTTCCTCGCTAGCTTAAAGAACGCGTTTGAGACGCTGGGGGCGAAAATACAGGATGGGGTACTTTCTATCAAGGGGCTTGTGGCTGACAGAGTGACGACGAAAGAGTTTGAGATCATAGATAAGGCGACAGGCGAAATATATTGTACTTGGATTGAGGGAGGGGAATGGGTAAAGGTCAAATCTTCTTGCGAAAATTTGGCGAATGGCCAAAACACTACGGGCGAGGTAAGTCAGACTTCAACGACGACCACTGCGACTACGACCCTAACGACGACTTCTACCGGAAACGAAACGAACGCGACTACGACCGATGCTAACGCGACTACGACAGTAGATTAAAAACCTATCCGTTGAATCATGCTATAATATATATATGCCGTGGAATTTTTTTTCAAAAAAGAAAAAACGGAGCTTGGGGGTGGATGTCGGCACCTCGTCTGTTAAGATTGTTGAGTTAGCCAAAGATGGGGATAAAATTGAACTCACGAATTATGGGGAATTTTCGCGAGATTCAGAATCGGCGTTTCAATCAAGTTCGGTGCGGCTTTCTTCGGCAAAAGCCGCGGACATCATAAAAAAGATTATACAGGAAGCGCATATTGAGGGGACAAGCGCGGCTATGTCCGTACCGGTATTCTCGGGGTTTTCCACCGTAATTTCTTTGCCAAAGATGTCTGACGAGGAGCTTGCTCAAGCCGTGACATACGAGGCCAAAAAGTACATACCTCTTCCTCTTTCGGAAGTTAAGTTTGAATGGGTAAGGGTCAGCGATACGCGGGTGCTAATTGTCGCTGTTACAAATGAACTTGTTAATAAATATAGCGAAATCGCGAAATTGAGCGGTCTTGCCCTTACGCATCTTGAGCTTGATACGTTTAGTCTCGCAAGGTCGCTCGTAGGCAACACTAATACGGCCCTTGTGATAGATATCGGCTCGCGGAACACAATTTTGGCTGTTGTTGAGCGAGGCTGGCCGGTATTTACGCGGACATCAGAAGTTTCAGGATACGAGCTATCAAAGCTCCTCGCGAGTTCCCTCGGTACTGATTTTTCTCGCGCCGAAGATCTCAAGAAAAAACGAGGCGTTGACGCGGGGGCTGATGTCATTCTTCCCCTCCTGGACTCTATATTCATCGAGGGGCGCGGAATAATTGAAGAAAATTTACGAACAAAAAATATAGATATAAAAAAAGTCGTGCTCTCGGGAGGGTCGGCGCGCATGTCGGGGATTTTGGAATACGCGGCTAAATCTATTGGCCGGGAAGTTTCGATCGGGTTTCCGTTTAATGGTATAATATATCCGGACGTTCTTGATTCTACTGTTCACGAAATAGGACCATCGTTTAGCGTGGCAGTGGGTCTTGCTCTTAGAGAGTTTAGATAAAGTATGCCAATTTCTCTCATTCCCAAAAAAAGGCGGCAAAGGAGGATAAGTATTAATTTCGGACTTATTAAAGAAAATAAGCAGACTGTTTTTGTCGCGGGAATTTTGATTTTAGTGTTTGTAATTTATGGCGCCCTGGTTTTCTACGAAGGGATTTTGCGCGGGGAGGCCAGCGATATTCAAGCGAAGATTAAAAATTTTGAGAAACATCGTGACGCGGACAAAGAAAACGCCGTCCTCGCATTTGACGCAAAGCTTACAAAATTAAGTTCAATTCTAGATAATCACATTTATTCCTCCGGTCTATTTGCTTTTATTGAAGGCATTACTCACCCCAAGGTGCAGTTTATTAATTTCAGTTTTTCCGCAGACGAAGGGAAATTGACTTTAAATGGCATAACAGAAAGCTATGAAACATTCGGCGAGCAGATTATCGCGCTGGAGCTAGACGAAAAATTGAGAGACATTGTTATTTTAGACGTAAAACTGCAAAAAACCGGACAAGTTGAATTTTCGATAGCGTTTAAGGCGGACGAATCTATTTACAGATAAAATGAGCCCTAAATCCATAACAACACTTGTTATAGTACTGTTTACGGGAGTAATTTTATTTATTTTAGTTTGGCCGAAGGCTCGCACGGTCGAAGTTCTTCGCGGCGAAATTTTAGAGAATCGGACAGACGCTTTGGTGATAGAGCAAAAGTTCGAGACGACAAAGAAGGCAATTTCTCAATTCGATAAACTTTCCCGCGCGGACACCGACATGGTAGAATCCGCGCTTCCAAGCGAAGTGGATTTGCCGAATCTTTTTGTCCTTGTGCAATCTGTTATTGCCTCATCGGGACTTGTGGGGGAGGATATAAAAGTTATCAAAAATGATGACAGCTTAGATATAGGTTTTACTTTGCAGGGAAGCTACGAATCATTCAAGCAATTTTTATTAGAAGCAGAGAAAAGTCTAAGAATTTTTGATGTGAGAACCATTACCATATCTTTCGATACAAGCGGAACATCAGATACTTTTAGATTCGGAGTAAAGATGAAGACATGGCTATACTGACAACACAACGTAAAAAGCAGAAGAACCTGATAGTCGTTATGATTTTGATTGTAGCGGTGAGTTTTGGAGTTTTATACCTGGGCGTTTTTGGGCGGGAAAGCGAAGAGCCAACGGTGGGAAAAAGCGGCGTCAGTCTGCTTCGCGGAATAAAAGAGGTTAAGCTTAATCTGGACCTGCTTCGCGATAAGCGATTTTTGGACCTTGAGCCCTATCGTAAACTCCCGACCGATATTAAGACCGGGAGAGATAACCCGTTTGTGCCTTACGGCGCGCAGCAGGTTCCATAAGTCATATGAATAATTACGAACAAAAAATTCTTGACGCGCTTCTCGCGAAAAATTTGATTACGAAAGAAAAGGCAGAAGAGTTTCGGGGCAATCTCAAAAATATCGAGGATTCCCTGGAGGGGATGCTACTTGAAGATCCGAATATATCCTCTAAAGATATATTGTCTATAAAATCCAATGTTTCAAAATTGCCCCCGGCTGAAGTTCGCGATATCAACAAAATTTCTCCGGACTTACTAAAAGAAATCCCAGAAGAAGCGGCTAGGCAATATAAAATTGTGCCGTTGGGAAGAGTCGGAAATAAATTGAGGGTCGGCATCGTGGACCCCGAGGATTATAGGGCTCGAGACGCCGTAAGGTTTATCGCTATGGGAAGCGATGTTACGCCGGAGGTTTACGTTATAACGCAGGAAACATTTAAAAAAATATTAGGTCAATACCGTACTTTCAGAACTCAAATCAAAGAGGCGCTTTTGGAATTGGAAAAAGAACTCAAGGAAGAGAGAAAAATTCCAAAGAAAATCATTATTGCCGAGGCATTGCTAAAAGAAGCGCCAGTGACCAAGGTCGTGGCTGTCATCTTAAAACATGCCGTGGAGGGCAAGGCATCTGATATCCATATTGAGGCCACCCCCGGGCGCACTCGCGTGCGATTCCGCGTGCACGGGACGCTTTATACGAGTCTTTTTCTCCCTCCGGAGATTCACGCGTCAGTTGTGTCGCGCATAAAAATTCTTTCAAATTTGCGGCTGGATGAGACGCGCATTCCTCAAGACGGAAGATTCAGCGCGGAAATCAGCGGCCAGAGCATAGATTTCCGTGTTTCCACTTTTCCTACGCGTATCGGCGAGAAGGCGGTATTAAGAGTACTTGATCCGTCCATCGCGATTCGGGATCTTCCGGAGCTCGGTCTTCGCGGTCGTAGTCTTGCCATAGTTAGCGAGTCTCTTTCAAATTCGTACGGCATGATTTTGATATCGGGGCCTACGGGATCGGGCAAATCCACCACGCTTTACGCGGCGTTGTCTTCGGTTGATAAAGAGGGGCTCAATGTAGTGAGTCTTGAGGATCCCATAGAATATAATATAGAGGGAGTAAGCCAGTCGCAGGTTCGTCCTGAAATAGGATACACTTTTGCCGAGGGACTGCGCCACGTCCTTCGTCAGGACCCGGATATTATAATGGTCGGAGAAATCCGCGACTCGGAGACCGCGACCCTCGCGACCCACGCGGCGCTTACGGGCCACTTGGTTTTTTCCACAATTCATACCAATAACGCCATAGGGGTAATTCCAAGAATGATTGACATGGGCGTGTCCGCCTTTCTAATTCCCAGTTCCGTTTCTCTCGCGATAGCTCAACGGCTTCTGCGTAGATTGTGTCCATACTGCAAAATTCGAGAGTCTGCTCCGCCCAAAATAGCGGCCTTTATTAAAAAGGAAATCGAAGATATGAACGAATCCGCGCGTTCCGATTCTAATCTCAAAGCGCAAGATAGCTACGAGCTCTGGCGTTCTCCGGGGTGCGATAAATGTTCACGGAGCGGGACCATCGGAAGGATAGGCATATTTGAGGTGCTAATGATGACGAAGCAACTTAAAGAAATAATTTACACAGAGCCCAATGAAATAAAAATAGAAGAGGAAGCGAGGCGTCAGGGTATGCTTACTTTACGGCAAGATGGTATAATAAAGGCACTGCAGGGAATCATTTCAATAGACGAAGTTATAAGCGCCATAGAAGAATCCTAGGATATATATTATGTCCCAAAAAATATTACTTATTGAAGATGACCCTTTTCTTTCTGAGATTTATGTAGCCAAGTTTAAAGAGGCGGGTTTTGAAATGTCGCATGCCGCAGACGGATCTCGCGGACTTCAGAAAATTAAGGACGAACACCCCGATCTTCTGATATTGGATATTGTAATGCCCAATATCGACGGCTTTGAGATTCTGCGCGCTATAAAAGATGAGCGCGAAACAAAAGATATTCCAGTTGTCATACTTTCAAATTTAGGAGAACAGGAAGATGTGGAAAAGGGACTTCAGCTGGGCGCGGCCGCGTACATTATAAAGGCGCATCATACTCCTACGGAAATAGTCGCAAAAGTAAAAGCAATTCTTATAAATAAATAATAACATGGCAGATTACTTACCAAAACTCGAAGAACTTTTAGGAATAGTGGCGCAGGAAAACGCGTCTGATCTGCATATTTCCTCGGGCAGGCCCCCAACGCTACGTATTGACGGAAGATTGGTGCCGCTTGCAAAATATGGCGCGTTGAGTTCCCAGGACTCAAAGTCTCTTTCCTTTGCCCTTTTGAACGAAGAGCAAAAAGAATACCTTTTGAGGGAAAAGGAAATAGATCTTTCGTACACTTATCTCGACAAGGCAAGATTCAGGGTTAATGTGTATTTTAAGTCAGGAGACATATCAAGCGCTCTGCGTTTAATACCGGCAAAAATCCGCACCATCGAGGAACTCGAGATGCCGCAAGTGCTTCACAGGTTCACAGCTCCAACGCAGGGTTTTTTTCTTTCGGTGGGACCTTCCGGGCACGGGAAATCAACAACACTCGCGGCCCTCGTTGACGAGATAAATCATACGCGGGCCGAACACATCATAACTATTGAGGACCCGATTGAGTATGTTTTTTCGCAGGATAGAAGCATAATAGACCAGCGCGAGGTGGGAAAGGACACAAAAAGTTTTGCGAGGGCCCTTAGGGCCGCGTTTCGCCAAGATCCTGACGTGATAATGGTCGGAGAGATGCGGGACACCGAAACAATAGCTACCGCGATTACCGCGGCCGAAACCGGCCATCTTGTGTACGCGACGCTTCACACAAACAATGCCGCGCAAACGATTGACAGGATCATTGATTCTTTTCCTCCGACCCAACAGCATCAGGTGCGCTCGCAACTTGCCCTGACACTTATAGGAGTTGTTTCAAAGAGGCTCGTGCCGAAAATTGATGGGGGAATTATCCCGGCATGCGAAGTCATGATTACGAATTCGGCAGTGCGCAACCTTATCCGCGAAAATAAAGTTCATGAGCTTGATCTTGTTATAGAAACAGGCGCGGATCAAGGCATGATTTCCCTCAACAGGTCTCTCGCGAATCTTGTCAGGCAGGGTATAATATCCCTTGAAACGGCCGAGATGTACTCGCTCGGCGCCACGGAGTTAAGGATGCTTGTAGGTAAATAAAGCATGGCGATTTTCATTTATGAGGTAAGAACAAAGGCGGGGGATCTCACAAGCGGAAGAGTTGAAGCTGTGAATAAAAGGGGCGCTGCCGATATACTACAGCGTCAGGGTTTCATTGTAGTGGGTATTGAAGAGAGTAAGGATGTGCCGATTTACGCGCGGCGTTTAAAGTTTTTAGAGAGAACAAAAGCAAAGGATATTGTAATTTTATCCCGGCAATTGGCCACGCTTTTTGCGGCAGATATACCTCTTGTTACGGCTCTTCGCACTGTGGGAAAACAAACGGATAATATGCCCCTTCGCGAAAAGGTATTCGAGATTTCTGCCGATGTGGAGGGCGGCTCTTCATTGTCGGATGCGATATCGGGGCATCCGGATGTATTTTCCGAATTTTATGTGAATATGATCAGAGCCGGAGAAGCGTCCGGCAAGCTCGATGAAATATTGTCTTATCTTGCCGATCACATGGAGAGGGAATACGAGGTTATGTCCAAAGTGAAAGGGGCCTTGATATACCCGGCGTTTGTAGTAACGGGATTCGTTATTTCGATGACAATTTTGATGGTTTTCGTTATTCCGCGGCTTACAAGTATTCTTCAGGAATCAGGCGAAAAATTGCCCGTTATTACAAGTATTATTATAGCGAGTTCCGATTTTATGCGTTCCAGCTGGTATATTTTACTTTTTATTGCGATTGGGGCCGGTATATTTTTTTGGCGGTATATCAAGACCGAAAACGGCAAAAAGTTTTGGGACAGAATACAGCTTAAAATTCCTATCTTCGGCGAAATACTTAAAAAAGTGTATCTTTTTCGTTTCGCCGAAAGTTTGAGTACTCTTATTGAGGGTGGGCTTCCGATTACAAGGGCTATCGCGATATCCCGCGATATTACTGGAAATACCGTGTACAAAGAAATTCTTTATGAGGTGGAGGAAACTGTAAAAAGAGGTGGGACCATAGGCGAGACACTTGTTCTGTATAGCGAGGTACCGCCCCTTGTTACGCAAATGGTAGTAGTCGGGGAACAGGCAGGGAAGCTCGTTTCTGTCCTTCACAATGTCGCGTCTTTTTATAAAAAAGAAGTTGATACCGCGACAAACAACATCACTTCGCTTATTGAGCCGATCCTTATCGCCGTGATGGGTGTGGGTGTGGGGCTATTAGTTGCGGGAGTGCTCTTGCCGATTTACAATATGGTCGGGACATTCTAGTTGAGTTGACTTATCCACACTCCCAAAGTATTTCATTTCGTGTATTATATATGTATGGAATTTCATTCTAAAAAATACAAGGAGGCCTGCCTGCCGGTAGGCATGGCCCGCCTGCCCGTCGGGCAGGGGTTTACCCTTATAGAGCTGATGGTTGTGATTACGATTATTGGGATTTTAGCCTCTATTGTATTGGTGTCCTTGGACTCTGCGCGAGTAAAGGCGCGCGATGTGAGGCGACTTGCTGATCTTAGACAGGTTGTGCTTGGTCTTGAGTTTTATACCGATGAATATAGGCATTTCCCTCCCATAGGCGCAGCCACGACCGCCGCGGCAAGGTGGCAGAAGTTAAAGGAATGTCTAGAGGGGCAGGCGGCATGCGCAGACAACAGTCAATCTGTTCAGATTATGGCGATAGTGCCGCAGGATCCACTGGGGACGGGCACGTTTCAATATGATTATTCGCCCAATGCCTCGCAGGGGGGCTTTGTATTAAAAGCAATATTAGAGAAGGCCGACCACGCGGCGCTCGATGTGGATACGGACGGCATACAGACCGATTTTTCAAACATTGACTGCAATGACCCAGCATATTGTATTAAAATCTAAAATTTCAAAGCCGGGGTTTACATTGATTGAACTGCTCGTTGTCATATCCATAATAGGGCTTTTGGCAAGTATTGTAGTTGTGTCTTTGGGTGGCGCGCGCAGCGGGGGGCGGGACGCGCGCGCGGCTGTTGACCTTAAACAAATTCAGACCGCTATGGAACTTTTTTATGATTCCCAAACATCCAACACCTACATTAATGCCCCTGATGTTTGGACTGATCTTACAGACGCTGCGGCAGCTGGGCTACACCCCTATTTGGACCCTGTGCCCGCGACAAATGGATCAAAAATATATAAGTGGTGCGACAATGCTTCTCCCCTGAATACATATAGATTGAGGGTTGACCTTGAGAACGATAAGCTTGGTTCTTTGAGCGGGGATTGCTATTATGTAAGCAACACCGGCACAAAGGCCGGAGCGTGTACTGCTGCTACGGGGTGTACGTTGCCATAATAAATCCGCAATATTTTTTTAAAAGGTCGTTTTGTTTAGTAGCGTAGTATATAATATATAATATGAAAAAAGGTTTTACTTTAATTGAGTTATTAGTCGTTATAGCGATAATCGGAATTTTGGCGTCTATAGTATTGGTGTCATTAAATAACGCTCGTTCGAAAGCACGGGATGTAAAGCGTGTGGGCGATACCCGTCAGGTTCAGCTTGCCCTCGAAGGATATTATGACGACAAGCAGGCATATCCGGGCGACGATTTGGTTGCCGCGTGCGCGCCTTTAACGGGTCTCGCCGATGAGCTCGTCCCTACCTATATTTCCGCATTGCCGGTAGACCCCCAGGGAGGATCGCTCGCCTACGCTTATGACGCGCCTGCTGCCGCAGACGGGCAGGATTATGTTTTAAGGGCGGATCTTGAAGACGCGGGCCATACCGCGCTTACTGGAGATGTGGACGGCACAGTGTTTGGATGCGACTGCACGGACACTAACGGATATTTCTGCGCGCAACCGTAGTCGTATTGCTTTGATTTTTTAAACAAAAACCCCGCGGTTGCGGGGTTTTTGTGATATAATGAGTTATAAGGCGTTATGACACACTACTCAATTATATTCATCCTCGGTCTCCTTATCGGCAGTTTTCTCAACGCAGTAATATACCGTTTAGATAGTGGCGAGAGCATTATCAAGGCACGCTCGCATTGCCCAAAGTGCGGGCATGTATTGGCGTGGTACGAGCTTGTGCCGGTGGTTAGCTTCGCGATTCAAGGGGGGCGATGTCGTAGTTGCAGAGAAAAGATCTCGTTTCAGTATCCGTTTGTGGAGTTGGCTACGGGGGTTATATTTGTAGCTCTGTGGGCGGGACAACTCTTCATATTTTTGTATTTAGCGGCAGTTTCGAGTTTCTTAATAATAATTTTTGTTTACGATCTCAAGCGATATATTATTCCTGACAGAATAATATATCCTGCCATTCTGATATCCGGCATCTGGCGCGCGGTATCGGGCGATACGTTAGTTGGCATGTATGTTGCCCTTGCCGTATCATCTTTTTTTGCCGCAATATTTTTTGTGTCTCGCGGCAAGTGGCTTGGTTTTGGGGACGTGAAATTCGCATTTTTTATGGGGCTGTTCCTTGGCTGGCCGAATATCCTCGTCGCCTTGTTCACTGCGTTTATACTGGGTGGTATAATAGGAATAGGGCTCGTAGTTTCCCGCCGAAAAACAATGAAAAGTCAGGTGCCATTCGGGCCATTTTTGGTCACGGGCACATTTGTCGCAATGTTTTTTGGGGAAAAAGTTGTAAAGTGGTACTTGGGATTACTTATATAAAATGCGAGGATTTACTTTAATTGAATTCATAGTAATTATTGGCATAATTTCTCTTCTGTCCGGGCTTATGTTGGCAAATTACCGCGGCGGCCAAGAGAGCCTTGCGGCTCGTCGTTCGGCGCAGAATATTGCGCAGGCCATAAGAACCGCCCAGAATCTGGCGCTTGCCGGGGATTGCAGCTCTGCGCGATGTCGTTTTGGGGCGCATTTCGATACGTCTGTCGCCACGTTTATTGTTTTTGAAGATGGGAGGATAAACATGAACGGACAATATGACGCTGGCGAGGCGATAGAATCAATTGCGCTAGAAGATAATATAATCATCATCGGTCTTTCTTCAAGCTACGTATGCGGTCTTGCGCGCTGTGCCGATGTGCTTTTCGCTCCCCCAGACCCTGCTTTGAGCTTTATGCCCGCAAGCGCAACTTCGCTTTTAATTTCAATAACAGGAGGCAGATCCATAACAATTGAGGGAGTTGGAAGCGTAGACATAAATTAATATGAGAGGTTTTTCATTGCTCGAAGTCATAATAGCAATAGCCGTAATTTCTACGGGAGTGGTGGGCGCGGTCACATTAATCAGCCGTACAATCTCGGCAAGCTCGGCTGTAAGATATCAGCTTGTAGCTTCTAATTTGGCGCAGGAAGGCATGGAAGTGATTCATAATATTCGCCATACCAACTGGATTGAGAATGTTGCTTGGGATGACGGGTTGCTCGAGGGGGATTCTTGCGTAAATTTTGATTCTGTTGCCCTCATAAATCCATGTCTCGGCGAATCTAGGCGCCTTTTTGTATTTAATAATCATTATAGTCACAACCAAAGCGGAGCTGCTACAAATTTTCTGCGCCATATAAATATCACCTCCGGACTCGATAACGGCACGCCATACAAGCTCATACGAAGTACCGTAGTATGGGACAATAATTTAATAAACGCGGAGGAGCAATTATACAATTGGAAATAAAATGCGCGGATTTACACTAATCGAAATACTAGTTGCGGCAACTATTTTTGCTGTCGCGGTGGGCGCGATTTCGTCACTTTTTGTGATGTCGCTTCGCGGGCAGAGAAATATTCTAGCACAGCAAAATTTACTAGATAATACGCGCTTCGCGTCGGAGCAGATGTCGCGACAAATTCGTATGGCGCAGAGAGACGAAGTGGGGTCCTGCACGGGTGACGTGGGGAGTACTTATGGCATCGGCGGGACACGTCTCGCGTTTATTGACTATCGCGGCAATTGTCTGACTTACGAACTTTCGGGTAGCAAGTTAAGAACGCGCCCCAATACAGAGCAGGCGTTTGTTGATTTAACCTCTGATGATATTAGAATACAGAGATTAGATTTTGGCGTGCGCGGGAGGCTATCATCCGATGGAGAACAGCCGAGAGTGACAATAAGCATTGAAGCAGAAGCGGCTGGCCAGTCCAGGGAAAGCTCTCCCGCGGTTATACTTCAAACAACTGTTTCCGCAAGAAACATTGATGTGCCATAAACATGCGTAAAGAAAGAGAAAAAGGTGTCGCTATCACGCTATCTATATTAATATTAAGCGCAGTACTTGCGATTGCCTTAGGAGTATCTACGATTCTTTTTCGCGAGATTAAATTCGCGCGAGCCTCAAATTTTTACGTGCGGGCTTTTTTTGCGGCGGATTCAGGAATAGAAAAGATATTAACCCTAAGGGATAATCCCGCCAGTTTTATCGGCTGCACCAGTTCTACGTCGGCCTGTGTTTTGCCAAACGGCGCAGAATACTGGGTGATAGCGACTGCGGGCGGATCCATAAAACCGGATGGCTCTACTTGCTCGGCAAGCAATTTTTGCGTAGAATCAATAGGAAGATACGGGGGAACAAGGAGAGCGATTGAAGTCAATTACTAAAATGACAAAAGCCGAAGCTAAAAAACGGGTAGAAAAATTAAGAAAGCTGATCAGCCATTATCGTTATTTGTATCACGTCCTTGATAGGCAGGAGATTTCTGATGAGGCGCATGACTCTTTAAAGCATGAGCTTAGCGAGCTTGAAAAACAGTTTCCGAAATTTGTAACCCCCGACTCCCCAACGCAGAGGGTGGGAGGAGAGCCGCTCGATAAATTCGAGAAAGCCGAACATCGGGTTCCTATGCTTTCCATAGACGATGTGTTCAGCAAGGCAGAAATAGAGGATTGGGAGGCATATATAAAACGTCTCGCCCCCAGTGAAAAACCGATATATTTTTGCGAGCTTAAAATAGATGGTTTTGCGGTAAGTCTTGTATATAAAGACGGGGTGCTCGCGCGCGCGGCAACTCGCGGCAACGGAATAATCGGGGAAGATATTACGGGAAACATAAAAACAGTAGAAAGCATTCCCCTGCGTTTAGAAATACATGGAAGCGTGTATCCGCGAAGAGCGGCCAAGCATCTTGCGAGTATAGTAAATAACGGAGAAGTTGAAGTGCGCGGCGAAGTTTTTATGGACAAAAAGACGTTTGAGAAATTAAACCGCGCGCAGCGCGAAAAGGGAGAAAAAGAATACGCGAATCCAAGAAACTTGGCCGCGGGATCAGTGCGTCAGCTTGACTCCAAGCTTACCGCGTCGCGAAAGCTAAAATTTTTTGCCTATGATATCATCGCCGACGCAGGTCAGACAAAACATAGCGAGGAGCATGAAATAGCCCGCGTATTGGGCTTTCGCACCGTGCCGCTCGAGAAAATCTGCGGGGACACAAAAGAAATTCTGGAGTTCTGGGAAAAAGTTTCAAAAGAGCGCGAAAAACTGCTCTATAATATTGATGGAGTGGTCATAAGCATAGACAGCAATGCGCTATTCGATAAGCTTGGGGTAGCCGGTAAAAGCCCAAGGGGCATACGCGCATTAAAGTTTTCTCCAAAACAGGCGACAACTGTCGTTCTGGACATACAGGTACATGTTGGCCGCACAGGGGCCTTGACTCCGATTGCGCATCTTAAACCCGTGGAAATTGGCGGAGTTACCGTAAGTAGGGCGACGCTCCATAATCAAGA
>JBASTI010000050.1:0-1663 GCA_049274815.1 Candidatus Spechtbacterales bacterium
GCATGTAGCCGAGAAAATCGCGGAAATAAAGCAGGTATCATTTGAAGAAGTTGCGCGGCAGACGACAGAAAACGCGAAGAGAGTATTTCGCGTATAAGACCCCTAATAGAAACAGTAAAAAATCCCCGATGTTATCTGGGGATTTGTTTTTAATAAATCATATGGGCTAGAGTTTCTTCTATGTGCTTATTAAGGTACTCCATGAAGGGCGTGTCGCCTGTTCCGCGGTCAGTCGGGTTGTTCGAGTTCGTTTGCGTTTGTTGGTGTATGTACCTATCAGCGTATCCGAAATGCATTTTCAAAAATTTCCAGAGGAAATGTACGCATTTATCATACGCAACGGCACAATCAGGGTTCGATGTTTTGTTGCTAAGCACCCAAGATCGCACTAGGGACTTGTTTTGTTCCAAGGCCTCAATAAAAGTCCTATGCTTAACGGGCATATATTTTCGCATTTCAGTAAGGTACTCAAGAAACGTGTCGTTGGCATGCTCTATGCCCAGAACCGCGTAAAGGCAAGGGACTATAGCGCTTTGCGCGCCGGTTTCCCCCCGAAAGCTTTGGGGTTTGCCGCCGTATTCCTGCACCCCCTCGTAGAAAATTTCTTTGAAAGCGTGAATATACGGCCTTACTTCGTGATAATAGACATCAGGGTCGCAGAGGTCTGGCATGCGCGCAAGAGAGGCAACCATTTTTTCCACTGATGCGGCGATAATCTGAATGTCTTGGTATACCGCCTCCGGGCTATTTGCCAGAACCGACTCTTGTAGATGGGGCGCGTTCCACAAGGCAGGCGCCGCGTTTGCCTCTATCTCAATGTGATCCAGTATAAACCCGTTTTCGTCTTTTCCACCTAGAAAATTTTGTATAACTTCAATATTGCCAAGCGCGATAGGCCCGTGACTGTCAATTAGTCGCCAGTTTTGAGGTCCGTAGGAATGGTACGAAAGTATGGGTTGGCGACCCAAGCGCTTTGCAAGATAGTGAAGCGGTACTGCCACGCCCATTGGAATGCGATTTGAAGTTTCTTTATACGTAGCATACGCATAAGCGCTTGCGAAAAATGAGTAACTGCGCATTGCGCACTCAAGCTCGTTTTCAGTTTCGAGGCCGGAAAGATCAATAATTGGCAACCCGTCTAATTCGGGTCGCACTTGCCCCGCGCGCAGTAAGGAGGTCAGGTTTGTTGCGATGTGGTTTATGGGCCCGTATTTATCCGGCAGTCTTTCCAATGGATCGGGTTTGGGCAAAAATCCTCTGTATGGCCAGACGTCGTATTTTGAAGGATCGGGTACTCGGGTCTCCTTGGTCATTTCATCCTCCTAAGTATATTTTTCGTGTGTTTGATTTTCTAAGTTTGCTGCCATCCACCACTGTATGTCCGCGGCAGCTTTTTCCACAAGACGGAAAAGCAAGCTGTCCTCGTTCTCCCCGGGCCTTAAAAGTCGCATTTTCATATCCAGCGGTAAATCGGATAGCGATCTGCCAAGCACATATCGCGCGCATTGTCTTGCCCTCTTAAGTTCCATGTTAAAGCACCTCCTCAAGCGGTTTGTAATCCATTGTTCGTCCTATGGATCTCGCAAGCCCCTCGTGAGTAATCCAGCCCTTGTGGGTGTTGACGCCCCTTGCAAGCGCAGGATTTTCAAGCACGGCTCGCTTG
>JBASTI010000051.1:0-1933 GCA_049274815.1 Candidatus Spechtbacterales bacterium
CGCACCAGTTTACAACCCTCAATCCCTTATAAATCCAGCCCTTTTTGTAGTAATGCTCAAATGCCGCATCCACCGCCGTCATATAATCCTTGTCCATGGTAAATCGCAAGCGCGACCAGTCGCAGGAGTTGCCGAGTTTTTTCATTTGTTCGATTATGATATTTCCGTATTGTTCTTTCCATTTCCATACTTCCTCAATGAATTTTTCGCGGCCGAGGTCAAAACGCGTCTTGCCCTCCCTTTTCAGTTTTTGCTCTACTTTGTTTTGCGTCGCAATTCCCGCATGATCTGTCCCTGGCAGCCAAAGAGTTTTATATCCCTCCATCCGTTTCTTGCGGATTATAATGTCGTGAATTATGTGTTGTAGCGTGTGCCCCATATGGAGCTCGCCCGTAACATTCGGAGGAGGGATAACAATAGTAAACGGCTTTTTATGCCGCTTTGGCAATTTATCAGGATTAAAAAATCCGCTTTTTAGCCAGAGGTTGTAGATCCTTGATTCGGTTGTTTTTGGATCGTATGCTTTGGGCAGTTCTTTTGGTTTGGGCACGAATTTATTATCGCAGAATATTATTTTATCTTCAAGTTGCCATCCGCTTTCAGGATTTTCCAGCGGGTGAGGGTGGCTTTGTTTCTACGGAAGTATGCCGCGGCGGCGATCATGGCGGCGTTGTCGGTGGCCAGTTTATGAGCTGGTAGCTTATAGCTTACAGCTTTTAGTTCTCCTATTTTTTCTAGTTGCTTTATTTTTTGACCAAGCTGTTTACGCAGTTCTGCATTTGCGGCAACGCCGCCGGCGAGCATTATAGTTTTCGCGTTGTATTCCTTAGCGGCCTTGATAGTTTTTGAGATTAAAACATCAACTACGGCACGCTGGAAAGAAGCAGCGATATCTCTTTTTGTTTTGAGATTAATTTTGTTTAATTTACTCTCGGCAATCTGCGTGTTCAAATCTAAATTCAGCAATTTTTTTATTTTATACAAAACCGCTGTCTTAAGTCCCGAAAAGCTGAAATTATAGTCCTTGCTATGCATCATTGGCCTTGGAAAAGCAAAGGCCGAGGGATCTCCGCCCTTTGCCATCTTTGCTATTTCCGGGCCGCCGGGGAAGCCGAGCCCAAGCATCCGCGCGACTTTATCAAACCCTTCTCCGGCTGCGTCGTCCATCGTTTCTCCCAATAATTTATATTTTAAAATATCTTTAACTAAAATAAGTTGGGTGTGTCCGCCCGAAACGGCAAGGACAACAGCAGGAAAATCCGCGCCTTTCCCGTGTAGGAAATTGGCGGCTATGTGCCCTTCCATATGATCCACTCCGAGCAGGGGAATCTTCCATGCGCGCGATAGTTCTTTTGCAAAATTTACTCCAGCCCAGAGCGCGGGTTCAAGGCCGGGGCCGTGAGTTACCGCGATAAGATCAATCCGCCAGCCGGCGGATGGTTTTTCAGTTTCAGGCAAGCCCGCATTTTTCAATGCTCGTTTTAGCACAAGCGGCAGATTTTCTTGATGCGCTCTTTTTGCCAAGCTCGGCACTACTCCACCGTACTTCTTGTGTATTTTTGTCTGTGAGGATACAACATTTGAGAGTATGCGAAAATGGGGGATCTTGCTTCCCCCTTGCGGTTTGGCTTCGATTATTGCGATGCACGTATCGTCGCAAGATGTCTCAATTGCTAGAATTCGCATAATAGAGATAGTATAAGCCAAATATTGTCATTTTTCAAGGAATATGGCAAAATATGCGCATGGCGCCATCGTCTAGTGGTTAGGACGCTGCCCTTTCACGGCGGTAACCGGGGTTCGACTCCCCGTGGCGCTACAAAATCTAAACGGCTCATGTCTTATCACCTCGATCATTACGGATTTGCCGCCCTAATGAAAAAATAAATAAGCATATCTTTTCATCCCGCAGATTGTGTGGTATTCTGCCACA
>JBASTI010000052.1:0-3860 GCA_049274815.1 Candidatus Spechtbacterales bacterium
CGCACCAGTTTACAACCCTCAATCCCTTATAAATCCAGCCCTTTTTGTAGTAATGCTCAAATGCCGCATCCACCGCCGTCATATAATCCTTGTCCATGGTAAATCGCAAGCGCGACCAGTCGCAGGAATTTCCAAGCTGTTTCATTTGGTCAATTATTATACTTCCGTATTGTTCTTTCCATTTCCATACCTCTTCCTCAAATTTTTCACGGCCTAGGTCAAAGCGCGTCTTACCTTCTTTCTTTAATTTTTGCTCAACTTTGTTTTGAGTCGCGATTCCGGCATGATCTGTCCCTGGCAGCCAAAGAGTTTTGTACCCCTCCATCCGTTTCTTGCGTATTATAATATCGTGGATTATGTGCTGAAGCGTATGCCCCATGTGCAGCTCCCCAGTCACATTCGGCGGGGGGATAGTAATGCAAAATGGCTTCTTATGCCGTCTCGGCAATTTATCAGGATTAAAAAATCCGCTCTTCATCCAGAGCTTATAAATTTTATCTTCAGTTTTCTTCGGGTCGTATGCCTTGGATAGTTTTTTTCGTTTCGGCATATCAATATTATTGCACTTAATTTTTTACCCGGAAAGACTTGACAAGATTTATGTGATCTGCTAATATACGGCTCAAGGAGATGGGATATGGGAAAAAGGTGCTTTTAAAGAGGAGCGGCATATCATAAACACATAGAAAGAAAAGAAAGGAGATGAATGACATGATTATCAAAAGTTCCTTTTTGATATTTCTGATGCTAGCCGGTGGGGTCGCAGGATTTGCGGCTTGGATGGTAAATCCACCTATGCACTATGACAAGTGGGAAAACGCGATTGTGCCTTGGTATGGTCCAGGGCTTGCGGGGCTTTTGCCACTTGCGGTTGCGCTGGTGACGTACCTCATCGTATGGATCCGCGCCTACCTTGCTAATTTGGATAGAGTAAACGGGCTGGTGGCTTTCAAGGATAATCTCTCTAATCACGTTGCGGCGGTAAATGCGACACAAAAAATCGAGATCACAGTTCACGGTGAGTCGTCCAACGATGTGTCTCAGGCCGTTGTGTCTGCTATGAACGCCGTAGTGGCTGTAAAGACCGCCGAGGAAGCAGGCAAGAGGATTGTTGAAGCAAGGGACGCGGTCGTAAAGTATAACAACGATTTAGCCAGTCTTAGGCGAGGGCAGAGAAACTGGTTTGTGGCTGGCTTCCTGCCGCATGTGCCCGAGGACCTTAAGCCGATCGACGCAAGGGAATATCTTCCCGAATAAAAAGCATCCGTCGGTATAGGCCCGTTTCATTCAATGAGACGGGATATTTTTTATTTTCAGATTCCCCTTCGCTTTCAGAGTTCGCCAGCGCGTTAGTGCGGCTTTGTTGCGGCGGAAGTAGGCGGCGGCGGCGATCATGGCGGCGTTGTCGGTTGCTAGAGTAATTGATGGTAATTGATAATTTATGGTAATTGATTGTTCTCTTGAAATCTCTTTAATCCTTTCGCCGAGCTGCTTGCGGAGCTCCCTGTTTGCCGCGACGCCGCCGGCGAGCATTACTGTTTTTGCGTTGTATTCCTTAGCGGCCTTGATAGTTTTTGAGATTAAAACATCTACTGCGGCTTGCTGGAATGAGGCAGCGATATTTCTTTTTACTTTCGGAGTAATTTTTAAATCTCTTAGCGCATACAGCACCGCGGTCTTGAGACCCGAAAAGCTGAAATTGTAATCCTTTGAATGCATCATTGGTCGGGGAAAAGCGAAGGCCGCGGGATCTCCACCCCTTGCAGCTTTGGCAATTTCCGGTCCACCCGGGAAGGAAAGTCCTAACATTCTCGCTACTTTATCAAATCCCTCTCCGGCCGCGTCGTCCAATGTCTCGCCAAGTAATTTATATTTCAATATATCTTTCACCAGAATCAACTGCGTATGTCCGCCCGATACAGCAAGTACAACGGCAGGGAATTTTACAGCAGACGTGTTTAGAAAATTGGCAGCGACATGACCTTCCATATGATCCACCCCGAGCAGAGGAATTTTCCATTTGCGCGACAATTCTTTTGCAAAATTTATGCCCGCCCAAAGAGCAGGTTCAAGGCCTGGGCCGTAAGTCACCGCAATAATGTTGATCTTTGGTTTTTTGTTTTCAGATATTCCCGCCCCTTGCAATGTCTGCTTTAGTACAACAGGCAGATTATCTATATGCGCCCGTTTTGCAAGCATGGGGACTACACCTCCATACTTCCTGTGGATTCTCGTCTGCGAGGATACGATATTTGAGAGTATGCGAAAATAGGGGATTTTTGATCCTCTTTTGGGTTTTGCCTCAACGATCGCAATGCATGTGTCGTCGCAGGATGTTTCAATAGCAAGGATTTTCATAATATAAACAGAGTATATGCCAAATCTTGCGTTCGGGCAATAATAATGGTAAAATAGGGCGTATGGCGCCATCGTCTAGCGGTCAGGACGCTGCCCTTTCACGGCGGTAACCGGGGTTCGATTCCCCGTGGCGCTACAAAATCTAAACGGCTCACCGCGGTGAGCTGTTTGAGCCATTGCGTAAATTAAAAGCCGCGTTGGCGCGCGGCTTTTAATTTTATGCGGGTATCGGCTCTTCGAGTATTCTGCGAAGCTCGTCGCCCATGATAGTTTCTTTTTTATTTAGCGATATCAGCCCTGTAACTTGAGTACCAGAGACCCCCGGCCGCAATTGCCGAAATAGTCGCGATAATAACAAGAATTCCGGGGACGGTCTTGAATAATTTCAGCTTATCCTTCATGTCTTATCACCTCGATCATTACGGATTTGCCGCCCTAATGAAAAAATAAATAAGCATATCTTTTCATCCCGCAGATTGTGTGGTATTCTGCCACATAGCCGATTAGCCGCACAGTACTTTAATAAACGGGCAAGAGGGCGCGAAATGACGGATCGAGATAATATGCCAAAGCATGTCGCGATAATCATGGACGGCAATGGCCGCTGGGCCGAAGCGCGAGGGCTTCCAAGATCTGCCGGGCATTTGGCAGGATACGAAAACGCGAAAAAGCTCATACCCTATATTTTTAAAAAGGGCATTGGGGCGGTTACTGTCTACGCATTTTCTACGGAGAATTGGCTCCGAGGGTTGAAAGAGGTAAATTCTCTTTTTGATATTTTCCGCAAGGCAGTTGAGGAATTGCCTGATTTCGCGGGAGAGAACATACGGATAAGATTTATAGGAAACAGGATAGATTTGGCGAGTAGGGGTTTCGGAGATTTAGTGGCGAGCATGGAGCGCGTTGAGAAAGAAACTGCCCAAAATACTCGCGGCACATTTATTGTCGCTATAAACTATGGCGGTAGAGAAGAGATACTTCGTGCCATAAAAGAAATAGTGCGGCTTAATGTTCATCCCGCTTACATAAACGAAAGCGCTGTCTCGCACCAGCTCTATACCGCGGGCCTCCCCGACCCCGATCTTATAATAAGAACGGCGGGGGAGCGAAGACTTTCCGGATTTCTACTTTGGCAATCAGCGTACAGTGAGTTGTATTTTTCCCAAAAGTCATGGCCGGCCTTCGGGAAAAAGGATTTCTTGCGCGCGTTAGAGTGGTACAAAACTCGCGAAAGAAAGTTTGGGGGGTACGGAGACACAGCTGCCCAATAAGCAGCTTTTTTGTTTTAAAAAAGCCCTATATTAGGGCTCGAAATTTATAATAAAAATTTTTCCGTCTCCTTTTACATTGCGCCAGTTTGAATCAGTGACTTGTTCGCTTAGCCCGCAAAGGGTACCCAAGTTAGAGGCAGCAAGGTCTGTAGCCACAAGATCGCGCGTCTCGTCCCACGAGACAGGGGCTTCCTGTTCGGTGTGGTAGGGCTTGTCGCGATGAGCCGCGCA
>JBASTI010000053.1:0-2337 GCA_049274815.1 Candidatus Spechtbacterales bacterium
GTCAAACCAAGATGGCGCGAGACGCGGCGAACATGGGTGTCCACGGCAATTCCCTCAACAACTCCATAGGCATTGCCAAGCGCAATATTTGCGGTTTTTCTCGCGACACCCGGGAGCTCAATCATCTCCTCCATTGTCTTTGGAAGTTTGCCGCCAAATTTATCGCGGATCATCTTTGCGGCGGCAATAATGTTTTTTGCCTTATTATGATAAAAGCCGCACGGACGAATCTCCTGCTCAAATATTTTCAAGTTCGCGCTTGCAAAATCATCTACTGTTTTGTACTTCTTAGAAAGCTTCTCGGTAACCTCGTTCACTTTTTTATCAGTACACTGCGCCGACAAAATCACAGCCGTCAAAAGCTGGATATTATTTCCGTATTTCAAGACAATTTTGGCACTCGGATATCCCTTTTTTAGGCGCGCTAAAATTTTTTGGGCGCGTGCTTTCTTTTGTTCCAATGATTCACTCATAAGTATTTTACGTAATTATATAACGCCCGCGACAATAAAAAAAGTCCGCTCGTAATCAGCGGACATAGGACCCTATGCAGGGATCGGCTCTCTTTCTCTTTCCGGGGATCTTTGTGGTTCAGGACTTACTTCCGGAATGAGAATCGGCTCTTTCCTTGTGGTTTTTACGGGCACTGGATTCTCCACGGGCCAATACTCCTCTTTTCTCACCGGTTCACCGATTTCTGCCATCTTCACACCTCCTTTCTCCTACTTCTATTCCATAATCTTCCGCGATTTGCGTAAGAAAACTGCTGTCGAGTTTTTCGCGGTAGCGGAGGTCCGGGAGGAGCATTTCACACTTTTTACAAAAAGCATGGATAGAGGAGACCCTTGATGTTACATAGAAACTAAGAAAAACAAACTCTTCCAATTTTTTATATTCGTCACATTTAGAACATCTCACATCTCGAATGCTAGCGGGGTAGGCAAATTGCGCCCTTACCCCTTCGGTATATGCGAGAATCGTACCCCACAACTTCACCTCTCCCGCGAAAGTCTTACGCCGGATATCTTCTACGGAATTTCTTACATCTTCCATGCTATTCATGGCATAAATCCCGCACTGGCACCTGGGGAAAGGAGACGTATGCGCACGCAGGTGTATCTTTGAGCATTTTGCCACAAGTTCTTCCCGCTTCGGCCATATAACACGCCCAATATCGCTGAATAAAACAAAGCTACCGTCTTTTTCGTATTTGTATATACCCCATGTCCGGTATCCAATCTTCCATGTCAGAAAAGTACATTCGGGCTCCTCGAAAAAATTTGATCTTGGGTCAGGCGTGGACAATCGTTTAATCCTTTGAACCATAGCGCCCCTCCTTAATTCTTCGTTTATTTTATTGTGAAAGATGTCCTATATTAGGATAGCAAAATCATACCGTACTATCCCTCAACTTACAATATTCACATTCTTTGCTCTCGCACCGCTCATTCCAGAAGGAGAATCCTAAAATTTCTGCGGTGACGTCTTGAATTTTGTATTCAAGTTCGCGTACATCTCCATCGGAGATAATAAATTTCTCTTTATAAAATTTTCCTGTTTTTTTCTCCGGCTCCACAAAATCAATCTCGCCCGAAGTCATAACGTACGGCGAATCGGGCATTTTATCTAACAATAATTTATAAAACACGAGCTGCCTTTTTTCATTTCCGGTAGCATCCTTGGTTTTCCCCTCAAGCTCATTCCGCGTCCTTCGCTTGCCGGTCTTATAATCAACGACATTGACCTCGCCCTCTGACAACAATTCTATCTTATCAATCTTCCCTGTAAGTCGAACTTCGCCATCCAAAAACACATTTTTTATTGCAAACTCGTTGACCGTGTTTGCGTGCCACCTCTCGCTATAATTTTCGTAATATTTTAAAAGCGTCTCCTTGCCTTTATTAAGCCCCTCCTTAAAATCATGCTCGCTAATCGGCTCACGAGACAAAGCGAGCTCAAAGCGCGAAAGGAGATAATCCTGCCTGCGACTTAAAGTACTAAATAAATCCTTTAGCGCGGCGTGCACTGCCGTGCCGTACATCTCGTGTTTTGTTTTCGCGCGCGGAATTTGCAGGAGATTGTTATAAAAATACTTCCAGGGACATTCAAGATAATTGTTCAGGGCCGTTGGCGACAATCCCCTTTTTTCAAAAACTTCCCGCAAGAATTCTCTCTCGTCTTCTTTGATGCGAATTTCCTTGCGATTTACAAAAAATATTTTAGGGTCGCGCTCAAGCCCCTTTTCATATATTTCACTGTTGCCTAAAACTTTATGGGCGTTTGATATCTCCTCAATAAATTGCGAGGGAAAAAGCTCCCTGCCATCCTCGCGCGTGC
>JBASTI010000054.1:0-11017 GCA_049274815.1 Candidatus Spechtbacterales bacterium
TCCCTTGGCGAGAGCATGGATATTCTTTTCAATCTCGCCATTGATGAGTGGAACGGCAACAGGGAGCTAATGTTGCGGGTTGTGGATTTTAAGGTTAATAAATAAGTATGCAAGAGCAAATCATAATCCACACCGACGGCGGGTCGCGGGGCAATCCGGGGCCTTCGGCGCTCGGCGTTGCTATGGGCGCGCCGATAAATAAGGGGTATTCTAAGTATCTTGGCAGAAAGACGAACAACGAGGCAGAGTACACGGCCGTGATTTTTGCTTTGGCAAAACTCAAGGCGCTTTTAGGCACGAAAAAATGTAAAACATTGAAGGTTGCCTTTAAGATGGATTCTGAATTGGCTGTCCAACAACTCTCCGGCAAGTGGAAAATAGAAGGCAAAACAATAATTCCACTCTTTATTAAAATTCATAATTTGCGTCTTGGTTTTAACGACATAGAATTTCGTCACATCCCACGCGAGCAAAACAAAGACGCCGACGCCCTTGTAAATCAGGAACTGGATAAGCATACGCAAGAAGGAGGTTTGTTTAATTTGTAATTTGACTAAATAGTTATTTTGTGATAATATACTATCATCCCAGTAAGTCGCGAGGTTGCTCCGACGCTCCAACTTATGTCGGAGGTCGGGGAGGAAAGTCCGAACATCGTCTCCGCATTTTGCGGAGTCATGGGTGATGGGTAACGCCCATCGTTGAGCGCATTACATGTTCAATAGGGAAAGTGCCACAGAGACTATACTAACAGGCGCCGCATGGTGCCTGGGAAAGGTGAAAAGTTGCGAGATAACTCGCATCTCTTGTATGGCAACATATAAGAGTGGTAAACCCCACCCGGTGCAAGTCCGAGTCGGGCGCCTCCGCCGGTTGGCGGATGGTGACCCGAAGTGACGCTTGAGGCGTATTGGCAACAGTATGTCCAGATAGATAACCTCGCCCGCCATATTGTCTGCCTTCGGTAGACTTTGGGCGCGGACAGAATTCGGCTTATAGACTTACCGGGATAAAATAAAGGCGCCATTTAGTGGCGTCTTTATTTTCCGCCTTTCTCCCACTCCACCGCATTTAAAAGCGGGCCGTAGATGTCATCTCTCCGGCTTATAACGAGCGGATTTTTTTTGAGAAAATTAAAATTGCCGAATTTCACAAAAGGAATTTCCTCTATTACGGCAATGGGCATCTGTTCTTTTCCCTCACCCATTGTGGCAACAGCAGCAATAGCCAATGAATCCGCTAGGTTTACTTGAGTAACTTTTAGTTTTCTTCCAAAAATGTCTTTCGTGCCGCGGTAGTCCTTGAGGGGACTAAATCCAAAAAACGCTATTGCGACACCCATTGTGCCGTATCGTAAAGGCGTTGTACGGCTGTCTGATATTATGACGCCGAATTTTTTGAGTCTATATTCTTTTTCTACAAAATCGTAAATTTTTTTAGCAGTTTCGAATGGTTTTTTTGGCCAGAGAATATAGTAGCCGTTTGCGTTGCTTTCATCTATGCCGGCCGTAGGCATTAAAATATTCCCTTTTATCGTAAGCACAAAGCTATAACCCCTGGGCATTTTATCTTTGCTTAAATATTCATCGGCCTCTTTTTTTATAAGTGTATATTTGTCTGCGGACTCATTGATTTTTATGCATCTCCCTTCACCGATCGCGGCAACTTTCGAAGTCACAACTAAAATGGATCCCTCCTTGAGGCGTCTTTTGGGGATAGATTCTTCGAGAAGCGAGAAAAGGTCGTCCTTCGGCGGCATAAATGGACGGGTTTTAATCGGCTTGATAATCATAAGCAATTATGTTAGAGTTGCTAGTACATAATAGCACATTTTATTACGCGGGCAAGGAGGAGCTATGGAAAGGCTAGTCGTCGAAGGCGTTAATCTTACGGAGTTTCTCGGTATACCGTATGTGGCGAGCAGGCATCCGGGCAATATTTTAGTTGATGATTTTCTTGCAAATCCGGGACTCGGCGCAAACTGTCAGTTATTTGCGCTTGGGGTGTTGCGCAAAGCAGGATTTTACGTAGACGAGAAACTGCCAATGGATCAAGGCGGGCGCTTCGGCTCCAGAGAGCTTTGGCTTGATTGCGAATATACAGAGGTTGTGAAAGAGGGTACTTGTTCCCCGGAAGTTTTAATGGGGTTATTCTTTGACGACAAACTGCAGCCTTTCGACATTTATTTTTTCCTGCCTCCCGGCACCCATCCTTTCGATGCGGGTTTGCTTGGAAGAAGGGAACTTCTTAAAAAGCTTCACATTGCCGTATGGATGGGCTTTGTGGAAACGGGCAAAGGCGGTTACGCTTCCCCTTGGCTTCACAATGCAAAGCCCAACCCTTCTGTCCTCTGGTCTAGGAAAGATTTTGATGATGCGGGATATTTCCTGTTTGGAGTAAAACGACCCATACGTCGAGTAAGTAGCTAGGGCTATCAATGCGATAGCCCCTTTTATTTTTTTACGCGAACAACTACAATGTCAAGATATGCGAAAAGCTGATTTTTTATTCAACGCAGCGCTTGTGCCGGCGGATTTTTTAATGCTTATGGCGGCTGGGTTTGCCGCGTACTTTTTGCGTTTAAGCCCTATGGTCGCGAACTTTCGGCCCGTGCTTTTTAATTTGCCGGTTATATATTATCTTACTTTGGCAGCGGCGCTCGCGGCATTTTTTGTAGTTATTTTTGCGATATCTGGCCTTTATCGTATTAAAATAAGACACAGTCAAATTGAGGAGTTTTTCCAAGTCATAGTTTCTGTATCCGCAGGCATGATGTTGATTATTATATTTATGTTTTTCAAGCGGGAATGGTTTGACTCCCGTTTTATCATGCTTGCGACATGGTCGCTCGGGATAATATTTGTTACTACCGGACGCCTGTTTGCCGCAAAAATACGCAGAGTCCTAATGGCAAAACGCGGATTTGGCGTAGAGCGTGTACTTCTTGTCGGCGAAGGCGAACAGGCAAATCTTATAAAGCAGGAAATAGAAACTAACCCGTTTATTGGCTATTCTCTTCTTGGCCACGTTCCTGATATAGATTTGGATAACATAAAAAATATTGTCAAAAACCCGGGTGCCTCAAAAATTATCCTCGCCAACCAAAATTTTGAACGAAGCGCTGTCGTGGACCTCATAAACTTTTGCGAAGACATGCGCATTGATCTTAAATTCGTCCCGGATTTTTTCGGCGCTGTTTCGCGGAATATTGATATTGATATTTTAAGCGGCAACCCGCTTATAGAGCTCAAAAGGACAAATCTTGAGGGTTGGGGGTTGGTCATAAAAAGGATCAGCGATATCGCAGGATCGCTTGCCTTGCTGCCGTTTTTTGCGCCAGTATTTCTCCTCATTGCTTTTTTAATAAAGTGGGAGACGAGAGGTCCTGTTTTTGCAAAATTAAGACGAGTAAGTCAAGGAAAAGAATTTGATTTACTAAAATTTCGTTCAATGATAGACGGCGCGCATGACTATAGGGCGCATCTCGCCCCGGCTAACGAGCGGGGAGACGGCCCTCTTTTTAAGATGAAAGATGATCCTCGCATTACAAGGGTCGGGAAGTTTATCCGTTCAAAGCGCATAGACGAACTCCCTCAAATTTTTAATGTGCTTCAGGGTGCTATAAGCATGGTCGGCCCTCGGCCCCATGAGCCCGAGGAGATCGCGCGATACGAACGCCACCACAAAAAAGTCCTTGCGATAAAATCCGGCGTCACCGGCCTTGCCCAAATCTCCGGCGCAGAAAAACTTCCCTTTGAAGAAGAGGTCAAACTCGACCGCTTCTATATCGAAAACTGGTCGTTGAAGAAGGACATTGGAATACTCTTAAAGACGCTTGGGATATTATTATTTGGGAGGACAGAGTACTAATTATGCGCGTTGCTTTAGTCCACGACTACTTAAATCAATACGGCGGGGCAGAGAGGGTGCTCGCGGCTTTTTGCGAGATGTTTCCTGATGCCCCGATATATACGCTTGTTTACGACGCGAAACTCACTGGCTTTGCATTTGAAGGAAGAAATATAAAAACCTCTTTTTTGCAAAAAGTGCCATTTGCCGCATCGCGCCATAGATATTTCCCAATATTTATGCCGTATGCCGTGGAGCAACTTGATTTGAGCGGCTACGATCTTGTGCTTTCCGATTCCGGCAGTTACGCGAAGGGCGTTATCACAAAGCCCAATACTCTGCATGTCTCTTATTGCCACACTTCTCACCGTTATGTATGGGAGAACAGCCATAAGCTCATCGGGGAGTTTGGATATCCCAGAATCATAAAAGCGTTGAGCCCCCTTTTTATGACCTATGTGCGCGTATGGGACGTTACGGCCGCGGAGCGCGTTGACGCGTTTATCGCAAATTCGGAATTTGTGCGCAGGCGTATAAAAAAATACTATGGCAGAGACGCCGCGGTGATTTACCCGCCGGTAAACTGGGAGCGCTTTTCGATACAAGAACCCGCGGATTATTTCTTGATGGTCGGACGCATGGTGCCGTATAAAAAATTTGGGCTCGCGGTGGATATATTTAATCAACTTGGCTTGCGGTTAAAAATTATAGGAGACGGCCCCGAGCGTAAAAAACTTGAAAAGAAGGCCCATTCAAACATAGAGTTTCTGGGCCTTGTTTCGGAACCAAATCTTCCCGAATATTACGCGCGCGCGCAAGCTCTCATATTCCCGCAGGAAGAGGATTTCGGCGTGGTCGCACTTGAGAGCATGGCTTCCGGCAGGCCCGTAATCGCGTATCGCGCAGGCGGGGCGCTTGAGATTATCAAGGAGGGGGAGGATGGCGTATTCTTTGACGAGCAAACTTCGGACTCTCTCATTGACGCGATAGGAAGATTTCAAGATATTCAATTTGACCCCAAGCTTATCCGCGAACACGCGATGAGGTTTGACAAAGAGAGATTTAAGGAGGAGATTAGAAATTTCATCGATCAAAATTTATGACAATCGGTATAGACATACGTTCTCTTTCGGGCGGGGCGTATACGGGAGTTGGGGAGTATACGAGAAATTTGCTTAAATATATAATTCCGCTAGATAAGAACATTCAGTTCAAGCTTTTTTTCAACGCGCATGGCCAAAAACCCGATCTGTCGTATCTTGATGGCGCTCAAAATATTAAGCCATACTTTTTTAGTTATCCCAATAAGTATTTCAGCGCGACGAACAGGTTTTTGAATAGGCCGAAGATAGACAAGATGATTGCGGGATGCGACGTATTTTTTAGCCCCCATTTTATATCGGCCCCCATAAGCGCAAGCTGCAGAAAAGTTATCACATTCCACGACCTTTCCTTTGAAAGATACCCGGAATTTTTTGATACAACGCGAAAACTTTGGCATTTTTCGAATAACCCCAAAAGGCAGGCGAAAGAAGCAGATCGCATAATAGCAGTGTCTGAATCTACAGCGTACGACCTCGCAGATATATATGGCGTAGATTCGAAAAAAGTAAGCATTGTATATTCCGGGATTAACGAGGAATTTTTTAGAGAGCAAACTCGTGAGGAACTATGGCATGTGCGCGCAAAATATAATCTCCCAGAACGTTTTATGCTCTCGCTTTCAACGATTGAGCCGCGTAAAAATGTATTTGGCACAATTAAGGCGTTTGAGTTACTTAAAGAATCCAATCCATTGGACATAAAGCTTGTTATCGCGGGCAAGCCAGGTTGGCTTTACAGAGACACTTTCAACGGCATTAAGAATTCAAAATATAAAAATGACATTATGTATATCGGCTTTATAGAAGATAGCGACAAGCCCGCGGTTTATAAGCTCGCCGAACTATTTGTGTACCCAAGTATTTACGAAGGTTTTGGTTTCCCGCCGCTCGAGGCGATGGCTGCAGGTACCCCCGTCATTACTTCCGCGTGCTCTTCTTTGCCGGAAGTTGTGGAAGACGCGGCGCTTCTTGTGGACCCATTTAATATTTCGGACATTGCTTGGATGATGGAAGAAGTAACGAAAGATAAATATCTTGCCGAGTACCTGCGTGAAAAAGGGCTTGCCCAAGCTCGTAAATTCACCTGGCAAAAATGCGCCGAGGAGACTTTACAGGCCCTAAAAAATTAGCGATGTAGCTGTGTTATAATGAATTTATGGACAAAAATCATGACGCGAATATCGCATCCGTATTTTCTGTGCCGCTGGACATCGAGAAGAATAAATTTTTCAAAAATATACAAGGATACGAGCCGGAGGAATACAAAGTTTCAAAAGCCTGGGTAGTCGGGAAAATTCGTAATTTTGCTTTTACTTCCGGAGTTATCGCGCTTTTGATTCCGAGCGCTTTTTTTGTGTATAAAGGTTTTGTCGCAAAGGACGAGGGAATGAAAAAGAGTATAGAGGCGTATCAAAATTTCAAGGTCGCGGAGCAAGAGCTTAAGGGATTTAATTTTTACGGGGCAGAGGAAGGTTTCAAAAAAGCGTACGAAAATCTGGCGTCCGCGGAAGAGTCCCTAGGCCAGATAGGCAATCTCACCGTTTCAATTGTAGAAAATTTGCCGTTTAGTTCGGGGGCGGATTCCAGCATCTCTCTTCTTAGGGCCGCAAAGCATATCGCAAAAGCGGGCGAAATAGCGAGCTCCGCTCTTTTATTGAGTCCGCTTAATGGAGCCCTTTCCCTTAATTCATTTCTGGGACTACTTGCTGACACAAGTAATAAATCTGGATATAGCCCCGATAACTTCAGTGACTTTGGAGAAAGGATTTCTTTGGCCGAAGCGGATCTTATGATCGCAGAGAGTGAACTTCAAGATGTAAACGTCAATGATTTTCCGGATGAGTTCCGGGGTAGCATCGGGGAGCTCCGCGCGAAAATTCCTGTATTATCAAGTATTATAAAAAATTCAAAGGATTACTCGCAAATCCTCGCGTTTTTGCTTGGGATGGACGACTCACGGCGTTACCTTGTCATTTTTCAAAATTCAAGCGAGCTTCGTCCCACCGGAGGATTCATAGGTTCATACGCCGTAATTAACGTGGAGGGGGGCAAGTTGAAGGATATGTTCGTGGACGGCATTTACAATGCCGATGGCCAACTTACAGTCAACGTGATACCCCCTAAACCCTTTCAGCACATAGCGACCGCGTGGTCCACGCACGACGCTAATTGGTTTCTTGATTTTCCTACCTCCGCGAAAAAGATTATGTGGTTTTATGAAAGGACCGACGGAGGCAAAGTGGATGGCGTGATAAGCTTGAATGTAGAAGTAGTGGAACAGCTCCTTTCCCTTACCGGCCCCATAAGTTTGGCAAATTATGACCTTGTGCTTGACGCGGAAAATTTCAGAGATGAAATTCAATATGAAGTAGAAGTGGCTTATGACAAAAAAGAGAATCGTCCCAAGCAGGTGCTTTCCGATTTCGCCCCTATTTTTATAGCGCGGCTCAGAGAGGCGGGAAAAAGGAATGACAAAGAAGTGCTGGCAGTTTTTGCGCGGGCCCTTGAAGAAAAGAACATTATGCTGAATTTTTCTGAAAAAAAAGCCCAAAAGTTTTTGGAGGAACAGGGATGGAGCGGGGCTATTCACGCAGCAAGCAATACGCAACAAACAACAAACGAAGACTACTTGGCTGTTGTCCATTCGAATATCGGCGGTTATAAAACGGATAAGTTTATGGACGATGAAGTAAAATATGATGTAGATATACGGCAAGATGGTTCGGTGTTCGGCCATTTGCTCGTGAATAGAACGCATAGAGGCGGGGACAGCGAATACTGGTGGTACAACAAATATAATATAGATTATCTCAAGGTGTATGTTCCAAAAGGCGCGGAAATAATATCGTATTCTGGGGGGCAAAGAAGGGAGCCCCAAAATCCCGCGGATTACAAAAAACTTAAATTTAGCGAGGACGAAGACATATCGGCCATTGAATCGTCGTCATACGCGCTCGGCCCCATAGATATATTTAGCGAAGGCGGCAAGACGGTATTTGGGACATGGCTCATCACAAATCCAAAGAAAACTTCGGTATTTGAAATAGAATACAAACTTCCCCTGAAGATTGATTTTAAAAATAGCGTCGGCAAATATGAGCTATACTTTCAGAAACAGCCGGGGACCAGAGCGAAGGCGAATGTCGCAATTACCACTTCACCCAAGTGGCAGATTGCCTGGAATAGTTTTGAGAATAAAGAATACAAACAGTCGCTTGTATTGGATACGGATAAGGCGATAGGATATATATTTAAGAAATAATGGTTTCTCGACTTATACATTTTAGATCAAAAACTATAACCTCCGCGGCATTTTTGCTTGCCACTACGGCGCTTCTCAGCCGCGTTTTGGGTTTGTTTAGAGACGGGATTTTGGCAGGGAAATTCGGCGCAGGTGATGAACTCGATATTTATTTCGCGGCATTTCGTATTCCCGACCTCCTGTATAATATTGTTATCGCAGGCGCGATATCTTCGGCGTTTATACCTGTATTTATTGCGCTTTACACAAAAAACAAAAAAGAGGCGTGGGCGGCAACGAGTAATTTTTTGAATATCGCTGTAGCGAGTCTTTTTATTCTGGGCATATTACTTGTATTGACAGCGCCGTTTTTGGTGAAGTTTGTGGCGCCAGGGTTTGACGAGGCAAAGACGGCGGCTACGGTTGAGGCAACAAGGATTATGTTTCTAAGCCCGTTGTTTTTGGGGATGAGCGCGATTTTGGGAGGCATCCTCAACTCATTTAAGCGTTTTTTTGTATACGCGCTTGCTCCTTTGTTTTATAACGCGGGGATTATTTTTGGAGCCGTGGTTTTAGCGGATGACATGGGAGTTTTAGGACTTGCCCTGGGAGTTGTTATCGGATCGTTTTTACATTTTATAATCCAGGTTCCTTCTGTTTTCCTTTCCGGTTTTTATTGGCAGAGAGTTTTTGACTTAGGGGATAAGCATTTTAGAAAAATTTTTTTCCTGATGGTCCCCCGCGCTTTTGGCCTTGTTGTGTTTCAGCTCAACTTATGGGTTATTACGGCAATAGCTTCTGTGCTTTCATCGGGATCAATCGCGATCTTCAATTTTGCCAATCATCTTCAGTTTTTGCCCATAGGCATTATCGGATATTCGTTTGCTACTGCCGCGATGCCTTCTTTCGCAAAATCCGTATCGCAAGAGAGGATAAAGCTATTTGGAGACCAGCTTGCAAATACCGTCCGTATGGTTTTGTTTTTCGTTGTTCCGACGAGTGTTTTGATTTTTGTTCTGCGCGCCCATATAGTGCGTCTGATTTTTGGCAGCGGCGAATTTGGCTGGGACGACACTCGGCTTACCGCGGCCGTGCTCGGGATTTTTACTTTTGGAATTTTTGCGCATAGTCTTATACCCCTGCTATCAAAGGCGTTTTACGCAATGCAGAATACAAAGACCCCGGTTATTATAAATAGCATTGGGTTTTTCATAAACATAGCATTGAGCGCGTTTTTTGTTTTTGTCCTATTCGGGGACCCTAAAGTATCCGGGTTTATTTCGGAGTTTCTTGATATGGGGGGCATTGATAATATAGCGCTTTTAGGTCTGCCACTTGCCTTTTCGCTTGCGGGAATCATTAACTTTGCGATTCTTTTTTACGCCCTAAAGAAATCAGCGGGAGTATTTCAAGATGCATCGCTGTATTTCGCGGGATTGAAAATGTTTTTCGCAAGCATTGCGGCGGGCCTTACCACATATGGCACCCTTTTTCTCGTTGAACCCCTCTTTTATACCGAAACAGTTTTCGGACTTTTATTGCAGGCGGGATTTGCAAGCATTGCAGGAGTGATAGCATACATAGCGATAATGTTGCTTTTTAGGTCGCAAGAACTCATTTCGATATGGAGAAAGATAAGAAGGTTTTGACCATTGACAGTCTTTTTATTTTGTTAGTCTTTTCTATATCCGCATGAGCATGAGCCGAATGGCCGGCAGGGCTTGACATAACTTTGTAAGGGTGGTATAATGGAGGTACGGTACAAAAGTCTCGGAAAACACGTTTACGGTGAACGTGGAACCCATCAAGGTGGATATAATCTTCACTAGCGGGTCCCCATACTACATGCATCCGGGAGATACGGCCACCATCGAGGTGAATATGACCAACCTTTCCTCGACGGATTGGGCGGTCGAGGTGGCGATAACCCCGAAGATCCAGAGCCCTTATGGGGACCAGTTCGCGCGGATCGAGGCTTACTGGGAGGCGACGCCGTACCAGCCGGGTGAGCGGGTGGTAGTGACGGCAAGGTCCACGCTGACGCTCACCGTAAAAATTTACGCCCTCGATGGCGCGGGGACGGCACAGGTTTCTGTCTTAGTCCACCGCGTAAAACCCTTCACACCTATCAAATCCGGCTGATCCAACCTGATGGCCGAGACCAGTAGCCCCCCGATCGCGGATCGGGGGGCTTTCAAATGTCTAAAAATTCTAGTAGGATAGCTATAGATGAAAAAGAAACTCTTACTTTTACTTATTGCGCTAGCGGTTGTATCCATATCTCTAGGAAGCGTATCGCCGTTTGCTCCAAAGATCTCTTACTTACGCACTCCGGAACTATCAGATGCGGTAGTGGTTGCCTTTAGACTGCCAATATCGGAACAAGGCGCAAAGGAATCTTTCAGCATACATCCTCCGGTTGAGGGCGAGCTTGTTTGGCTTGAGGCATACCGCGAACTTCGCTTCGTGCCTTTTATGGGCTTTAACCCCGACACAGTATACACGGTTTCAATAGATGGGCGGGGTCAGCTTTTTGCCCAAGTTGCCGGGGGAAGTCAGCGGCGTGTGTTTCAGCCCGTAGGGCTACCTGTTAAATTTAACGCTCGTGTATCGGGCGAAGAAACAATTTATTATATTACAGAATCCGGACTCAAGCGCGAGCGCAGTATGGAGGTGTTCCTATCTTATTCCGGCAATAGAGAAGAAGACATTCGCGCCATAGATAAAGAAACACTCTCTCTTTATCCGGATAACACTCTGGTTCACCTTGAAAATGATTCAAATGTGTATAAGCTTGAAGGCGGCAGAATACATTTGATCCAAA
>JBASTI010000055.1:0-3149 GCA_049274815.1 Candidatus Spechtbacterales bacterium
GCCCGAAAAATCTATAACGCCAAGGGCTAATCCCATTCCCGTATAATACCCCCATGCAATAAGCGTTACGAGCGTAGCAGTTCCCGGGCGTTTCGTCACGGCCAGCGTGAGCAAAAGTAAGAAGGTAATTACCCCCGTTAAAGCGCCTACATAGGAAAACTCGGGGCGCGTTTGCGTGACATATGCCATTGTGGGAACATCAAAGTCAATGAAGAAGAACAGCGCGACAAAGAAGATAGAAGCGAGGAAAAATACGAGCCGTATATAGGACCATGAAAACCGACCGCGCATTTGTCTCGCTCTGTTGGCTTCAAGCAACGCAAGGCCAAGCAAGGCGCTTATTATGCCAAGGAATATGATAACGTGAGGCGGACTCCAGGCGGTCATATCTACGCCAAAAATTCTGTGCCATAATTCGTCGATTACCAAGCCAAAGGGCAGAACGGCTGCTCCAAGCATAATGAGCTTTAGGATATTTCGTTCCCCCGGGGCTAGGGAAGCTCCGTGCCAGATACGAAAGGCAAGTATGCCGGAAAAGATATAGAGGAATAACCCGCCCCCGATTATAAGATGCGGTGTCGCAAGAAGCGTATGCCCCTGACGTACGTGTATCATCTGATCCCAAGGGCCTCCGACGGCATAAAGCAACGCCGCAATAATGCCTACGGGAATTATAGTCTTTTCCGCGAAAACACTCATGGCGCGTCTATCCATCCCTCACCTCCTCCAATTCTGTTTATCACATATGAAAGGTACTTGGAGGAAGGATATCACAATCAATAGCGATTTGCAATCAGTTCGGGGCGGCGTAAACACTTGCTTCTCTGGGTAAAATTTGATATTTTATGTAGTAATCATGGACAAAATAATTGTTTTAGATTTTGGGGGGCAGTATTGCCATTTGATATCAAGGCGAATACGGGACGCGGGTGTATTCGTCGAGGTCGTGCCGTCGGATATTCCGTACAAAAAGGTAAAAAACGACCCCACTGTAAAGGGCATTATTCTCTCCGGCGGCGCGCGCTCCGTGTACGAAAAAAACGCGCCAAAATTTGATAAAAAAGTTTTAGATCTTAATATCCCAATTCTTGGAATCTGCTATGGTCATCAGCTCATCGCTCATATTCTCGGCGGCAAGGTAATATCCGGAAAGTCCGGAGAATATGGGTTGATGGCGGCAAAGAATACCGGTATTAATACCGGTATTTATGCAGGTATTCCAAAAACTCAAACCGTCTGGATGAATCACAAGGATACAGTCACGGGACTGCCCAAGGGGTTTGCGCGTCTTGCCTCAACAGACCATTCCACAATCGCCTCGTACGCAAACCCAGCAAGAAAAATATTCGGAGTGCAGTTTCACCCCGAAGTAAGCCATACAAAGCATGGACAAAAAATTTTGGAAAATTTTGCGTTGAACATATGCGGATGCGAAAAATCTTGGTCATCAAGGGCAATTATTAAAAATATTGTTGAGGAGACGCGGGGAACGATAGGGGATAATAAGGCGATCATCGGACTATCGGGGGGTATTGATTCCTCAACCGCCGCGGCGCTAGTCGGCAAAGCAATTGGCAAAAACCTCGTTTCTGTGTATGTGGACACAGGACTTATGCGCCATGGCGAGACAGATTCTGTCCGCGCAATATTCGCCCATTCACCCATTACGCTCCGCGTTGTAAAGGCAGGACCCCGATTCCTTCGGGCGCTTAAAGGAGTGATCTCTCCGGAAAAGAAGCGAAAGATAATAGGAAAACTTTTTATTGATATTTTTTCTGAAATCGCGAAGAAAGAGGGGGCAGACTTTCTTATTCAGGGGACCATTTATTCTGATAGAATTGAATCGGGAATCACCAAGCACTCTTCAAAAATAAAATCTCACCACAATGTGGGCGGCTTGCCGAAAAATCTACGGGTTAAACTGTATGAGCCGCTGCGCGATCTTTACAAAGACGAGGTGCGGGCTATCGCGAAAGCCCTCAAGATGCCTAAGGCAATAACTTCTCGGCAAGTATTCCCGGGTCCGGGCCTTGCGATACGAATTATTGGAGAAGTGACACCGGAGAGAGTAAAAATCGTAAGAGCGGCAAGCCGCATTGTGGAAGAGGAGCTTGACAGGACAAGACACCGGAGAAATATCTGGATGAGCTTTGCCGTGCTTCTTCCAGTAAAAAGCGTGGGAATTCAGGGGGACAAACGCACTTATAAATATCCAATTGTCGTGCGGATAATTGAGTCAAAAGACGCGATGACGGCTAATTTCAGCAAAATCCCGCATGATATTCTAGAAAAAATTTCCACCCGGATTACAAACGAAATCAAGGAGGTAAATCGGGTAGTCTACGACATCACCAACAAACCCCCCGGGACTATGGAATGGGAATAGGCGCCCCGCGTATAACTCGTCGAAAGAGGTTGACAAATTTTTATGATTATGATACAAGCATGTGAGGCACATTGACATCAAAATATAAGCGTAAAAAAACTATTGGAGGGAATATGCGATACACCAGAGATTTAAGCGCCTCGCAGTTTTGGGAAGATGTGTATAATGGCATGGGAGCGGGCATGGTATTGGTTATCTTGTACGCCGTTATTCTCGCGGCATGTATATTCGGGATAACTGGTTACCAAAATCATGATAGGACCCGAGAGCGCAATCTCTACTTTGCCCTTGCGGGGGAAGATGTTGATGATCAGCGCGCGAAGGATGTTGCGGCACATCTAAGACTCATGTATGGCGAAGGAGTTCGCAGCATTGGTGCCTATTCTTCGATTGATTTTGGGGCGTACGCGCCGAATTCTTTGAAGTTTGCTGTCGATCACAAGGATAGGATTGAGGACATCATTAAGGATCCGGCAAAAGCGGACGAGTATGCGACAATGTACACCACTCATCTCGGTTGGTGGAGTCGCGGGAAATTTTATGTTTTTCTTTTGTTGACCGGCGCATGGTCTCTACTCGCGCTGTGCGTGAGTATTAGGTATGTGCGGTATGCGTTAGATAATCATTACGAGGGTTATCGGTGGTGGCAATATCCATGGAGGAGGCGGTTTGCGTATTTTTGGCTTCCGCTGACGGCTCCTTACGTGATTGGCGTACAACCCTGGGTGTTCTTGACATTTATCGCGCGTCAAATAATCGGCGC
>JBASTI010000056.1:0-4070 GCA_049274815.1 Candidatus Spechtbacterales bacterium
TTAAATGCCGGATTTTTGTCTGAACCGAGGATCCGCCCCGTCCGATGTGTTGATGGGCAACCTCAAGCACTTGATAAGGGACGCCATCAAGTTCAATCAAGGTTCCGGGTTCAAGGTCGTTTATAGAAAGCATATGTGGATAACTTTTCTTTCGCTTAAATACCCACATATTATAATAAAGAATAGAAGAAAATCAATCCCGGGCAAGGCTTGGGTTTAAAAGGTCGACTCTAAATAGGGAGAAAATACAGGAAAATTATCGTGCACGGTAATTTATATTATCTATAACTATATACTCTAACTTAAATAACTTATGGTATTACAAACTTGGGGAGATGTAATTGTGGCATCCCTACAGCAAGTATGGGCCTCTGTCGCGAACTTTGTGCCTTTGCTTATCGGCGCCGTAGTAGTCTTTATAATCGGCTGGATCATTGCCGTATCTCTGGGCAAGCTCGTTGAGCAGTTGGTCCGAGCGCTAAAAGTAGATTCCTTTCTTTCCAAATTGGACATGGAGAGGACTGTGGAGAAGGCTGGCTGGAAGTTAAACTCCGGTGGATTCCTCGGGGGACTCGTAAAGTGGTTTCTCATCGTAGTCTTCTTGCTTGCCGCGGCCAATATTCTTGGCTTAACGCAAGTATCTGACTTCCTTCGCGATGTACTTCTTTACATCCCGAACGTAGTGGTAGCCGCTCTTATTCTTATCATTGCCGCTTTGGTATCGGTTACTGTTGAGCGGCTTGTCCGTGGTTCGGTTGAGGCGGCAGGATATCGGGGAGCTCTGGTCGCGGTTGTCGCGCGCTGGGCAATCTGGGTGTTTGCCTTTGTGGCAGCCCTTCTCCAGCTTGGCATCGCCACTGCGCTCTTGCAGACGGTTGTAACCGGACTTGTGGCGGCACTCGCCATTGCTTTTGGCCTTTCATTCGGTCTTGGAGGCAAAGACGCGGCCGCGGCCTTTATCGAAAAGGTAAGGGGAGAATTGCGACGCTAATTTATCCAGAATTGAGACTCGCAAAACCCGCCCAGAGGGCGGGTTTTGGTTTGCCCCCGGGTGTGAATTTCCGCATCTGTTGACACTTTTCTTGGGGTCGAGTATAATGTAAAGCACAATGTATACTTTCGAAAAATCCACTAACAAGCGGCTCAAAACCTTCTAAACTAGCCACAACTTTGATGTTGTTTGGAAGAGCCGCGCCAAGCGCGGTTTTACATTACTTTATCGATCATCCCGCCATCATTAAAATGTCTTTTAAGGGAGGCGGGATGGTTGATAAGAAAAAATGCGGAAGGGAAAGCAATTTAACAATTGAATAACAGGTAAAAATTGTATTGTAAGTAAATATTTATCCCACCACGTAAGCGGTTATGTGGAAGGGGTGAAGCATATAGTTTCAAGAATATTAAGTTCTTCGAAGCTGTATTACTGGTAAAAAAATTAAGGGCGTATGGTGGATGCCTAGGCTTTGAAAGGCGATGAAGGACGTAGCGTGACTGCGATAAGCGTCGGGGAGGTGTCGAGCAACCTTTGATCCGGCGATGTCCGAATGGGGAAACCCAATAGGGGTAATACTCTATTATCCCGCAGCGATGCGGGATGCGTACCCGCTGAAGTGAAACATCTCAGTAAGCGGAGGAAAAGAAAAGAAGGTTAATCCCAAATTTGTAAGTGGCAATTGCGCTTACAAATTTGAGGATTAACAACATTCCCTTAGTAGCGGCGAGCGAAGAGGGAAGAGCCCAGATCCTTTTCAAAAATCAGTTAGCAATAATTGATTGGCGATAAGGAAGTTGTAAGTTAAGTTCGTGAGGAGCAATCCTCGAAGAGCAACAAGTTAGTTTCGTTAGGAGAATGGCCCTGGAAAGGCCAACCAAAGAGGGTGAAAGTCCCGTAAACGAAAACGAGATTATGCTCTTTGAACTTATACTTGAGTACTGCCCCGTACGGAGACTGGGCAGGAAACCGGGAGAACTAGTCTCCCAAGGCTAAATACTTTCAAAGACCGATAGTGAACAAGTACCGTGAGGGAAAGGTGAAAAGCAGCCCGGTGAGGGCGATGAAATAGTACCTGAAACCATACGCTTACAAGGATTCCAAGCCCGCAAGGGTGCGGAAGTGCCTATTGAAGAATGAGCCAACGAGTTCTTGGGTTTTACTATGTCTAAATGCTTTACGGCATGAAGGCAAAGCGAAAGCGAGTGTTAAAAGCGCGAACAAACCCAGCAAATCGCAAAGGGCCTTTTATAAATCGAAAGATTTGTGATCGCGCGCTGGGCGATTTGCCGAGTTTTATGTATAACTCAAAAGACACGAAACCAGGTGAGCTTACCATGAGCAGGTTGAACGCTGGGTAACACCAGCGGGAGGACCGAACCGGTGGGTCGTACAACGCCTTCGGATGACTTGTGGTAAGGAGTGAAAAGCTAATCGAACCTGGAAATAGCTTGTTCTCTTCGAAATAGCTTTAGGGCTAGCCCGGAATCATACTTCATGCGAGGTAAAGCTACTGGATGGTTTGTAATGGCGAAAGCCAGGCAGATCAATCAAACTCTGAATGCGCATGATTTTATTTCCGGAGTCAGCAGGCGGGGGCTAAGCTCCGTCGCGCGTGAGGGAAACAGCCCAGATCATCAATTAAGGTCCCTAAATCCACACTAAGTGTAAAAGGTGGTGAAATTTCTCAAACATCGAGGAGGTTGGCTTAGAAGCAGCCATCCTTTAAAGAGTGCGTAACAGCTCACTCGTCTAGAGATTTTGCGCCAAAGATATATCGGGGCTAAGTGTGGTACCGAAATTATGGATTTGTTTTGGTTTCGATCAAAACAAGTGGTAGAAGAGCATTTCAATTGCAGTGAAGGTGGACCCGCGAGGGCCACTGGAGCGATTGGAAGAGAGAATGTTGGCACTAGTAACCGCAAGCAGGGTGCGAGCCCCTGCCGCCGTAAACCCAAGGTTTCCTCAGCAATGGCAATCATCTGAGGGTTAGTCGGTCCTAAGCTAATGGTGAAAACCGCAAGCGATGGACAGCTGGTTAATATTCCAGCACTGCCTATTATTTTGATGGCGTGACGAGGTTTAGTATGTCGAGCGCATTATTGGATTTGACGTTTGCGGCATAAGGATAGAGCATTGGCAAATCCGTGCTCAAGCTCTTTAATGAGCGCTATCCAAATGCCGTGAAAATGTCCCGACGTTACGTCGGGGTAAATTCGACAAAGCAGGCCTCCTAGAAAACCGTCTAAAATTATGTAGTAGGCAACCGTACCGGAAACCGACACAGGTGGGTTGGTAGAGAATACCAAGGCGAACGAGTTAGACTTCGTTAAGGAACTCGGCAAAAAAGCGGCCGTAACTTAGGGATAAGGCCTGCCCATAGCAATATGGGCTGCAACAAAAGTACCCCTGGCGACTGTTTACCAAAAACACAGGTCCCTGCAAACTCGTAAGAGGATATATAGGGGCTGACGCCTGACCAATGCGGGAATGTTAATCGTCTTTGTGGAGTGGTTGAGATTATATCAATGCTGTTCTGCTCTAGGCGCCAAGCACCCGTCAATGTCCGCGGTAACTATAACCGTGTTAAAGTAGCGCAATTCCTTTTCGGGTAAGTTCCGAAGCGCACGAAAGGCGTAACGACTGGGGGACTGTCTCAACGAAGTGCTCGGTGAAAATACAATTCCGGTGAAGATGCCGGATACCTGTGGTTAGACGAAAAGACCCCGGGAGCTTTACTGTAGCTTGATATTGAGTTTAATGCTTTGTTGCGTAGCATAGGTGGGAGACTTTGATCCCCGGTTTTCGGATCGGGAGGAGTCGTCAGTGAAATACCACTCTGTGAAGCGTTATATTCTAACCGGCGCGAAAGCGGGAAACCGTAAAGCGCGCTGGGACAGTGTCTGGCGGACAGTTTGTATGGGGCATATGCCTCCCAAAGAGTAATGGAGGCGTCTATTAAGGTCGGCTTGGCGCGGATGGAAATCGCGCTGGACCCGCAAAGGGAAAAGCCGGCTTAACTGCAAGACGGATATGTCGCGCAGGTGCGAAAGCAGAGCTTAGTGATCCGATGGCTCTT
>JBASTI010000057.1:0-3385 GCA_049274815.1 Candidatus Spechtbacterales bacterium
ATGGCAATGATGGATTGGCTTAGCGCCTTCATCTCTTCATCCTCCCCTGTTTATTTATTCGCATTTTTGCCGTTTGTAATTTCGTTTTGGGTAAAACGATATTATCTGCGCGTGCCCATCCCTCATATCGCGGATTTTCGCAGGAAAGGCGCGAGCCGCTCGGACAAAGCAGTGTTTGCTGTCTGGGGGTTGCTTGTTCTAGCGCTCATAATTACGCTTGTTTCGCCGACCATACCAACCCTTAAAACTGTTGTGGTTCATTCGCGCGAGGTATGCGAACGCGACATCGTGGGCGTTTATGATATTTCAGGAAGCATGCAGAACTCGTTCAAAGGCAATGAGAAGGGGCCCAACAAGTTTGACGCGGCACTGGAAGCGCTATACGCGTTTGCCAAAAAGCGTTCTTCCGACTGCTTTTCCACAGTAGTTTTCAGCGGCCCTCAAGGCCGAGGCACTAACTATCCAGAAAAAGAGCAGGGATACGCGTTTTTGGCAAATTCGTTTGTCAAGGACCCCGATGAGCTGCTCCTGCCCCTAAAAGACGGCATAGATAAGGAAAATCCCGGATCTTTGCTTCGGCAATTTTCGCAAGGCACAGAGATTGGCGAGGGCCTTATAGTCGCCGACAAGTTTTTTAAAGAGGAATCTACCGCAGAAACTAAGGCACTAATGCTGATTTCGGATCTCGGGAACGAGGCCGAAGACAACGAGCGTGCCCTAGAGACTCTAAACAATATGATAGATAGGGGCATTTCCGTGTATGTTTTCGGAGTGGACGCGTATGAGGATGACGAGTTTTACAAAAACATTCGCGCGCTTGGCGAGGCAGGGAAACTGCATTACTTTTCTATAGGAAGCGACGAAGACCTCAAAAAATCCTACGAGATTATTAGCCGCCTTGAGCCCTCGAGCGAGCCGCATACGCGGACCGAAATAGTTTCGGTCCAAAGGCTGAACTTTATGTTTTTATGGGCGGCGTTGGCGGTATGGGTTTCGTGGTTTGCGCTTGAATTTCGTAGAACGCGGATACCGTAGAGCATAGGAGGATTAAATGGAAAAGGTAGCGGTGTGTATGGCTATCCTAGTTTTTGCCGGTGTTCTTATATGGAGCGCAATGCATATTTTTGATAAAAGCGCGGTAGAATCTCAAGGAAGAGTTGATTTTGCGGCTCTTTTAGAAGAAGACGCCGCGCTGAATGTCTATACTTATGCCTGCAACTGGCGGGTAAACTATGCATACGATGATTTCGGCGCGCAAGTTCCTGATGGCGCGGCGCGCCAAGCTGGCGTAAAGAGATGTTTGGAGCATAGGAACGAGCAGCTTCTAAAATGGAATAATTTAGTGGAGTCGGCCGATTCAAAAGATATCCTTGCCCGCGGGTTTTTTTACAAAGGTGGCCTCCACTATGCTGATGCTTACGATAATCACGGTCTTGATAGCGCGAATCTTGCGGTGCAGTCGCTCGAAGTATCATTGAGTTACGAGCCCGGCTTTATTGAAGAAGGGTTTAGCGAGTTTGATTATAACCGCAGAGAGCTTATAGAAATGGCGCGTAATTTGCGCGATAAACTGGACAAAGAAGAGGAGCAAAAAAAGAAGAAAGAGCAAGCGTCAAGACTGGAGGAGCAGGAGCAAAGTAGCGGCAAAAAAGGAGAGGTTGGAGGGATTGAGGTTCCCATTATGGAACAAGGGGTTAAGCCGTAATGGGGATTGAGTCTCCGCATCTCCTTGCGATTATAGGATTGACCACACTGGTTCTCGGCTTTGTATTTATCGTTTGGGCTATCAAACGGATTAGATATCTTAGTGTGGCGTATGACAACACGGGAGTATTTAAAAGAATTATTTTCTGTAAAGTTTTACTGGTAATGTTCGCGGGGTTGTTTATCGCTACTGCCCTTGCCAATCCCTATTACACTGGCAGTGCTACGGCAAACACATTGCAGTATATGGATGGGGTAATTGTGAATGACGACTCGGTCAGTATGGGCGCGCGAGCAGAAAGAGGCGGGCAAAGACGCTTGGATAGAGCAAAGATCATAGCCGCGGATTTAGCGGACGGGCTTGGCCACGCGAATATAGCGGTCTGTGAGTTCACGGACAGGACATTTTGCCGAGCCAGATTTGGGTCATCGCATACTCAAATTATAAAAACGATAAAGGGATTTGAGATAGATGCCATAACCGGTTCCGGAAGTGAAATCGGCGATACATTAAGCCGCGTGGCTAACGAATTTCCAAAAGACAGCGATAGGGCAAGATTTATTTTCCTCATAAGCGACGGGGGAGAAGAACTTTCTGCCGAATACTATCAAAAGAAACTTGATTCCGTGTTGGATCATTTACAGGATAACGAAATTGCTGTCGTGGCGATAGGAGTGGGCGAAGATTATTATGTCCCGGTGGTCCTTGTTCCGTATGTCAATAGTTACGGCAAGCAGGAAATAGTAGTAGATGTAGATGACAAAAAGTACGAGGTCATATATTCTAAGCTTGAAGAAAATAAGCTAAAGCATATAGCGGCAAAAACCGGAGGCGTATATATCCACGAGGACGAGTTTAACAAAGAAAGGGTTAGCTCTTTTGTCGCCGCGAGACTAGAATCGTCGGGATTGATAAGGCCGGCGACATCAAGTTTGTCCGGCGCGTTTATCGGAGCGGCGCTTGTATGCCTTTTCATATACGGATTGTTCTTTAGACCCTCTTTTAGAAGAAAATAAAAGAGGGTTTTTTAATTGACAGAGAGTGTCCTTTGTAGTAATAATATATGTAATGACGGCGACAGATCTTGTATTTGTAAGTCCTACATTTGGGAAAATGACTCTGGATGAAGCGTGCCAGAGTATTTTTGATTACATGCAGGAGGAGCCAAAGTTTCGTTACTCTATAATTATAGGCACTGATTCCGAGGGCTTCGGAGAGGTAAATTTCGTGACAGCTCTTATGGTGCACAGGATTGGTCGCGGAGGCAGATGCTTTATAACAAAAACCAAGGTCCCAAATATTGCCGAGCTTCGTCAGAAAATTTATCAAGAGGCGACGCTTTCTCTTGAGATCACACAGCTTGTGGTAAAAAAGTTAAAGCAATTTTTAAGTGACGAATATTTACACAAGGGATTTGAGATACATGTGGATATTGGCGAAAATGGCCCCACAAAAGATATGATAAAGGAGGTCGTGGGGATGGTGAAAGGAAGCGGCTACACCGTGCGCATAAAACCAGAGTCTTACTGCGCGTCATGCGTGGCGGATAGATATACGGGGTAATATAATGATTAAATTTCCCAAAAACTTTTTCTGGGGTACTGCCACCTCCTCTCATCAGATAGAAGGTAATAACGTAAATAATGATTGGTGGGAGGCGGAGCAGAAAGGCCTTGTGCC
>JBASTI010000058.1:0-5125 GCA_049274815.1 Candidatus Spechtbacterales bacterium
CGCCGAATAAACCGAGTATTTTAAACTTCTTCCTGAATAATCTCGCGATGCTGGCCGGCGAATATATCCTCACTAATTCCTGGTCAAAAATGACGCCGTGGTCCTTAATATTTTTCCGGTTAATCATGGTATATACAAAAAAGCTTTCGTGGACTCGCTCCTTCAGGTTCGTATTCCTTCGCGCAATAATTTCAACGTCGTAGGGCTTGGCGTAAACTACTTTATGCGTAAGCCGGTCTTTGGGGAATTTTTTCCAGAAATTTCTTGAATCCAATATCAATAATCCCCCGTCTTTCAAATGCCCCCGGACATTGCGCAGAAACGCCCGCATGTCTTCCGTGCGGGATAAATAAGTATAGGCGTCCCAAAGGGAAAAGACAACGTCAAATTTATCACCCAAAGCAAATTTACGCATATCATATTTTTTATACGCGGTTCGGCGGTCTTGCGCTTTTGCAATCCGTAAAAGCGCATCGGATGCGTCCACCCCGACAACTTTAAATCCGCGTTTGCTTAGGATACGCGCATGGCGCCCGACGCCGCACGGTATATCCAGAAATGTTTTGGGATTTTTAAAATATTTTTTTGCCAAACCTACAACAAAGTCTGCCTCTTTCCGGGTGTAGGGAGAGCGAGAACTGCCTTTTTCAAATAAAAAAGCGGACTCGTTATAGTAGGGCTTTTTCCTGGCGAAATCCGCAAAAGAAATTCCTGCTTTCTCCAGAAATTTATACGGCTTAAAGTAAACGATATTTTTAACCATGGCATAGGATATCCTAACCTTTGCGCGAAACCAATGGATTGGATTTCGGACATATTACAAAAGCTTCTTGGCTTCATTTTTCGCCCGCTCGACCATAAACTTTACGCCTTCCGACATATTTTCTTCCTGAATTACGATATCGGGATGCTGATTTTGAAAAACGCGATAAATTTCATCGGCAAAAGCTTGGCCCACAAGCGGCACGTTCTCATAATCAAGCAAAATTACTTTAAACTTTTCGAGTCCTGCGAGAATTCTCCGCGCTTGTGAACGGGAAATATGGACGCCTCCGGAAGTAAAAAGCCGCACCCGTATCTCGGTCTTGTCAAAACCGTAGCCGTTGTCATTATTTATATTTGTATATTTTTTGAAAATATCATTCAGATGGCGGTCGGAATCTGTTTTAATTTTGAAGAAAACTTTCGTGCCGCGCTTAATGGCAGACGCATGGCGCGCAGAAATGTCATGCGTAAGATTATCGATCACGAGCATCTGGCCGAAACTATCCAACGAAAATATATCCCCCGCTTTGGAAGTGAAAAAAATCCCTTCGCCTGAATGCGTTCTGGGCATGGTAGTAGTTTTACCTTTTAGCAAATCTTGAATTGCCTCAATTTCCGATTTAAGATTTCGTTTTTTCATAATATTCCGGAATACGCCAATACCGGAATCATTTACGGTAAAGAATAAAAAGCCGCCTCTCAACGTTACTTCTACAAAGATGATTTTTGACCCAGAATGCTCAATGGCATTATTAAACATCTCAGAAAATGCAAAAGTAAAAATACTTCGCACGTTTTCTGGAAGCGCTTTAAGCCGCGGCAACTTGTCCTCAATCTCAAGAAAAACCTTGTGTTCCTCAAGCGACTTGTTGATATATTTTTTCCTTAAACTATCGGGGATTATCTCCGGATGCTCGGCTATATATGCCCTTGAAACATAAAAAGCGCCCCGAGTCCCGCCGAGTTTGACAACTTTATCATCAGCAACAAGCGCGGAAATAACGAGGTTGACATATTGGCGGGATACATCAATTGCCTGCGTAATTTCACGCGCAGTTACTTTTCCTTGTTGCTCAATTAAATTAAGAATTTTATCCTTATTTGTCATAAGCAAGTTCATTGTAAAGCAATCTATATTCTATTGTCAAGTAATTGTCAACCATGTTGGATACGAGGTTATCTAACGTGGCCAACTAACCGGTGTAGAGCGCTTGTTGGAGCTCTTTTACTGCCATAAGGTACTTTTCGCGGCCGCCAAAAATAAAAAGAGCCGCAATCGGTATCAAAATACTTCGCATTAACGCCATTACCATTTATAAAAGCAAAAAACCGCCTCCGGAGCAAAACCTCAAAAACGGCCATAGGCCGTTTTTGGTTTATTTGAGATATTTTAACCTTTGCGCGAAACCAATGGATTGAATTTCGGACATATATCTAATGGAGTGAATTAAACGGCTATCTGCCGGTTTAATTCCGCCTCCAGCGCACGATGTAAATCGCGTATAATGGCTTGCTGGCTTGCCGGTAAAAACGCGCCGAGTTCACCGCGGAAATCAATTTTCCTTGCGTCAGACAAAATTGTGTCTCTTGCTTCTTTAAGCCGCGTTTTATGGTCGGCGGAGAGCATGCCTTTACGCATAATAAAATACAGGTCATAAAAGTCGCGCGGCTTCTTGCGCTCTAAAAGGGCGCCGAAAACCTTTTCTTCCACTAGCTCGTATTGCGGCAAGTGAATCAAGGTATATGTCGGCACAAAATCATTGGCAACGCTGTCAACCTCGCCGCTCACGCTTCTGCCATTACGGGAAGAAATGTTGATTTCCACGCCAACCTGTTGAAAATCCAGGAGTTTGAATGTTGCAACCCCAAAATATCCGCCGCTGGTTTTGTCCGATTTTTCTCCGACTTCAACGTGAATCCCCAAGTGCTCTACGTTCGCCAAAACTTTTACAAATAAATCTTCAACAAACTTTTTCAAATCATGCTCCGCTACCCCGAAGACGGAAAAATCCAAATCCTCGGAAAAACGCGGACTGCCATACACAATGCGCAGGGCCGTCCCGCCCTTGAAAAGCATTTTTTTTGCCTCCGCTAATTTATATAGCTCGCTCAAAAAAATATGCTGAAAATATTCCCGCACGATGTTGGGGAATACTCCGGTTTGGTATTGGACTGCCAACTTTTCCAATGCTTCGCTCGTAATCATTGTAATGTCGTTTTTATGATGCTCGTTAATTTTTGGTTGCCGAATAAAGATGCGCAGCGCAAGGCCTTGGCTGGATTGATTTTTTCTTTATCAAAACGCGAAAGCGGCTTTAGCTTATCCAGTAAACGAAAGTAATTCGCGTCTACAAACGCTTTCTCCGCGTCAGCGATACGAAAACTTAATCCTTTTTGCCTTTCTACTGTATAGCCGGTGAAGGCCGACTTTTTTATTTTGCGATACGAATATATTTTGCCAAGTTTTTCAAAGCGCCGCGTGGCCTTGGGCGTAACGGAGGTTATTTCGTATACGGTTTCCGGAATCACTCGGTGATAAGACAAGGCAAACTCCCGCGAAACATACGACGGCTCATAAAGCTTACCGGCAATAAAAAGCTCGGGAAGCGCCGAATCGGCTAAAGCATAGAGCCCCCTCTTTAGCCGCAGAATAAAATTCTGACGGGAATAACGGTGAAGCAATTTTACCGCGGCGGATTGGGAAAGCCCGAAAAGCACTCTAATATCGCCAGCGGTAAAAAGAGGAAGCCCTTTTCCCTTTATTGTAGCGGCAAATTTTGTCTGATTCACTAGTTTGACCATATTGTCAATTTATCAAAACGCCTGTAATTTGTCAACAAAAGCATCTTTATGCGGTATACAAAGCTCTTTGCAACTCTTTAACTGCGGCGAGATATTTCTCGCGGCCGCCAAAAATAAAAAGAGCCGCCATCGGTATTAAAATACTTCGCAGTAACGCCATTATCATTCGGAGTTGCTCGCTCCGTAGTGTCCCGAGCTTGTCGAGGGACTACTACTGGGGCTTGTTGGCCAGTTAGTCATGGGATTTCATGAATTCAACTTCACGCTCAGTAATATCGATAATTTTGTATTTATACTCATAACTCTTGCCTAGAACTGATCGACATTTAATCGTAAACTCTTCACCCTTTAGCTCATCCAAACCCCTGATTTTATTAGATGGTTTTCTTATTATCTTTACCGCATGCTCGTCTCCTTTTGGTTCGGGCTCAAAAAACCTTGTTTGATACTTTTCGGCTTTAAAATTTTCACTTTCCATCTCAACATTAAAGGCGGGCCCCTTACCCATGTTATGTAATGCGAAGTAATAAGGAGACGGCACAATTCCGTTATCTACCTGGTGAGTAATAGAATATTTTTCTTTTACACTCAGCTTTTCCTCCTCATCCTTTATCCCATTGATATACCTAACATAAAGACACATAATCGGCCTTGTTTCTAATTCTGTCTGCGAAACAGATTCATTTGCAATTCGGTGGGTATCGTGGGCATACCAAATTAAAACTGCCAGCGTAAGAGTTATCACCAACAAAGTTAGCCAAGATAAAGATCCTGAGTAAAACCAGCCAAAAGTAGCAACAGCAACGACAATAAGCACAACGAACGTAGGCCCTAATTTTTTTGTTGGCCAATTTATTAATTTATTCTGCTGTTTTTCCATATTTTTCTTTTCGCTTTCTAAACGCATCTCTGCCACCCTCTCCTTATTCGTATTTTTCCGCACCGTCTGATCCAACGCCGAGGAACAAATCCCGACAATATTTTCGCGGCTTTTTCTTGATAGCAGAATCACAACAATCGCAATGCCAAGAATAATTAAAATGATTTGGGTCATAAGGTTAATAAATCATTTTTTCCTCAATATCTCGTTCAAAATTTAGAGATGCGGTCAAGAACGGCCCCAACTTCAGAAACGCCAAAAAGAATAAAAAGATATTTTTTATCGCTTAATTCCTCCCAAATTTTTCCGGTTTTCTTTTTATATACCGCATCTTCCCCGCCTTCGAGATGTTCTCCCTTATATTCCAGGACAAAATAATTTCCCTTCTTTGTTTTTGCGATAAAATCCGGTCGAAACTTATCTTTATACCAACCCTGAATATAAAAACCGTCATTTTCCGGATTTCGACACCACCATAAAATATTTTTAAGACCGTTAAGCTGAAAAGCAAAATCTGTTTCTTCCCCGTTCATTTTTCCGGCTTTCTCATAAAGGTGTTTGCTGAAACGCTCCGGGGATACCAAAGCAAATTTTATCATTTCCGGTAATATATATTCTTCTCCCTTGGCGCGTAAACGTTTACGCTTTTCCAGCTCTTTAAATTTCCTTGTAGAAGTT
>JBASTI010000059.1:0-22201 GCA_049274815.1 Candidatus Spechtbacterales bacterium
TCTGTCAGAAATAATCGTCGTATAGTTTCTTGTTGTAGCATTGAAGTGCCAGTCTGCCCGATTTGCCGCAAACAGGCACTTTTTTGTATACAGTAACCCCGCAGTTTAACGGCTTCGCGTCTCTATCAATGCGCACAAACTCTTCCGGGCTCAATCCCTCTATAACAGTCCGCATAGAAAGAATAGCGCGATGATGACTTACTACAAGAACCACTTTCCTCGCGAATTTTTCTTTTACCTCGTTGAACCACAACCCAACCCTTAAGTTTGTCGCTGGAACATTTTCGCCATTGGGAAATTTAAAAAAATATTCCCCGTCTAAATCATGCAAATCTCGTTGCCATGGATTTAGGGCAAAAAAAACCTTTGAATCATTGAAAAGAGTGAGGAGTCCGTGCTCCTGCTCGCGAATACGCTCATCAAAATACACATTCCCTACTTCCGCAAGTTCCGGCCATCCTTCCTTAATACATTCAAATGTGTCTCTTGTTCTCGGCGAAGGGGAGACAAACACTGCATCGGGCAAGAGCATCTCTCTCTTAAGATTTGCTCCGGTTACCCTTGCTTGCCTTTTACCTTCCTCGGTTATGGGCGTGTAGTGCTGACTTACGCCTAGGAAAAATTTCTGTTTCACCGCAAGGGCCAATGTCCGCGTCTCTAAACTCTGCCAATCCCTATCGTATGACGCTCTAAATTGCTTATAAAGCGGGTCGTTCTCCTTTATCTTTTTCAATGCGTTATATTTAGATTCCCCATGCCGCACAATAACAAGTTTGGACAGGCACCCCATACAAGTCCTCCTTATGCGAATTTATAAAAGTGCTTCTTATCTATCCTGCCCTTTATACACCTTATACCGTCTCTTTTCAATAGCGCCTGTATTGATAATTACCGCGAACTCTCCCCGCGTTTCCTCTTCCAAAATATGCCGAATCACTTCCTCTATGGTTCCTCGATAAATCGTCTCAAATTTTTTTGTGAGTTCCCGACAAACGACTACCTTGGCCTCGGGCAAAATTTTTTCAAGCTCTCCCAAGCTCTTGAGAATTCGATGCGGCGATTCATAAAAAATTACCGGATATTTTGAAAAAGCGACCTCCTCAAAAAACTTTTTGCGTTTTTTCTTTACGGGAGGGAATCCCATAAATACAAATTTATCCATACTAAATCCCGCGATACTTGCCGCGGCAGTAAGCGCGGAGGGGCCGGGAATCGGAACTATCTTTATCAATCTCTCGGGGTCTACGCCCGTATTTTTCGTAATTTCCTCTATTAGCTTTCCACCGGGGTCGGAAATTCCCGGAGTGCCGGCATCGGACACCAACGCTAAATTCTTCCCCTCTTTGAGAAGCTCGCGTATCTGCTCTGTTTTCTCTAATTTAGAATGCTCGTGAAAGCTTATGGTAGGTGTCGCGATGCCGTAATGATCCAGCAACTTTCTCGTCACCCGCGTGTCCTCGCACAAAACAAAATCAGAGCTCTTTAGCACCTCAAGCGCACGAAGGGTAACATCGCCTAGATTACCTATGGGTGTGGCTACTATATGTAGAGATCCTGCCATATATTTGGTGGCATTGTATCATGTATCGCGTAAAACGAAAACAGCCCCGCATCCGCCAACTGGCGGAGCGGGGCTGTTTTCGTACTTAGCTTATATAAACCAAGTATTTTTTTACTAGAGGTCGATGTCACCGACTGCCGCTTCAACATTTGGTGCTGTCGCGCGAGGCGCGGCGCTTCTTCCCCTTTCTGATCCTTCGGGTTCCGATATTTTGAGATTTACCCTAGCGTCATTCTTTGATCCAACAATTCTCAAAAGGGAACGAATAGACCGGGCCGTGTCGCCACTCCTTCCGATTACTTGGCCCATATCCTCTTGGTGTACTGAAAGAGTGATAAGAACACCCATTTCATCAACCTTTCTTTCTGTTTTTACGTCATCAGGATGATCAACTAGAGACTTTACCACATGCTCTAGAAATTCCTGATCTGCGGGTAATTTAGCCATACAGATTTCAATCTATCATTAATTACATCTCGAAAAACTACGCGACCTTTCCTTGCATTTATCCTCCCCCATAAGACAAATGTAAAAAAGGATCAACAGGGCATTATAGCAAATACACAAAACTTTGTCAATATTTAGACCTAAACGCCTTTATAACGTTGAGCTTATGTTGTCCGTAAACTTTTTTTATCATATCCACAATATGGGGAAATGACGCGGCGAGTAGTATAAACGAACCGCCGATAACAATTTTAGGCGTAAGCATCTCTCCAAACAGTAGTATTCCCATAGAAATGCTAAATAGTATCTCGAGCAACCCAAGAAGACCTCCCACGCTTGCTTCTGCATATTTCAATCCCTGAATAATAAACCAGAATCCGATAATACTTGCTACTGTATATCCCGCCTGGTAGACCCATACTACATCAAGTGAGGGAAGATGCTGTATTTCTCCCATGGCAAAAGACACGAGAGCGTTTGTAATAAAAATAACAATCCAGCTTAACCATACAAGATATAACGGCGAATATTTGCCCGAAATCTTTTTAGAAAATGCCACTTCGCCGCCACTTGCAAACCCGTTTAAAACTGCCAACAGCGCGGCGAATAGCGCAAATGCGACCAGCGAAAACGAAAAAATTATATATAATCCGACGACGGCAAAAACAAAGGAGGCGAGTTTGGCCTTGTTTATTTTTTCGCCCAAGAACAGGAATCCTACCGAGTACATCGTGAGCAGCATTGTCACGAAAAACAAAAGCGTGGCAGTGCCGATGTCCATATGGTTAAAAGCATAAAACAGGGGCGCTTGGGTCAGGGAGGTAAAAATCAGAAACACCGCAAGCCACTTCAAGTCCTCTCTTCGTATTGAGACAAGTTGCTTCCTGCTAAGAAGAATCGGCAGCAGCACAACCGATATAATAAGTGCTCTTGTCCACCCCTGATAAAACGGCTCGAATGAATCGCCAATAAGGCGCGACCACACCCCATAACTTCCAAACATCAGCGCCGAAATCAGTATAAGTATTATGCCCGTATGCCTCGTGCTCATACCTTGCATTATCCCCCATTCCCCTTTTTATTTCAACGGCACAAAGACAAAGCCGGAAAATTCTTCGCTCTTTGTTTGGGCATCCGAAATCTTATCTATTTTTAAAATGGAATTTTGCACGGGTATTACCATGCGACCGCCGATTTTAACCTGACCGATCAACTCCTGCGGCAGATCTTCTCCCGCCGCCGATACTAAAACTTTATCAAAGGGCGCCTCCTTGGGTAAGCCCAATACATCAGATGCTTGCCGGACTTCTGCATGGGAGAAATTATACTTTGAAAGATTTTCGCTGCCGAATTTTACAAGCTCCGGCACAAGCTCAAGTCCAAAAACTCTGCCCCCTGGGCCAACTATCTCGGCAAGGAGCGCGGTTGTCCAGGCAGATCCTGAACCCACATCCAAAATCTTCTCGCCTTCCTGCGGCTGAAGCAACTCAAACATAAACGCTACAGTCGAGGGCTGGGAGATTGTCTGGCCATATCCTATGGGCAAGGGGTAATCCCCGTACGCCTCGCCCCTGTACTCATCAACCACAAAATCTGCCCGGTCTATTTTGCGGAAGGCCTCAATAATCCGCTCGGTCTTTAGCATGCCGTCAGCTACTAATTTTTTGATAATCTCATCATTCACGATAATTAAAACACGCTAAACGCCCAAGGCGTGGGAATGGCGAGTGTCATCAACGCCGCGCCCAAAAGCGCCATATTCTTGAGGAAATTGACCATTTCTGCCATCTTCTGCTGGGGGTCCTGAACCGCCCAGAAATTATGCATCTTGAACGAAACCGGAACAAAAAACAACGCAAGGGCAAGCACGGCCAACTCAACATAAACGCCAAGAAGTATTCCCAACCCTCCGAGAATCAAAAGTAATCCCGTAACCATGACGGCAAATTTTGGAGATGGCACATTTTTAGAAGCGGTATATTGCGCCATCATACCGACCTTCATAAAGTGGTTGATGCCCGACATCACAAAGAATCCGCCGAACAAAATTCTTCCGATAAGAAAAAATATATCCATAAGTTCTTTTACTACTTAATTATAACGTCACAGATCAGACCTTTAGGAGTTCCTCGATTTTGCCCTGATCAAACCCTATGACCATAGCGTCATTTATAAAGATTACGGGCACGCCCATCTGGCCGGACTTCTCCACCATTTGCGTACGCGCCTCCGTGTCTGCCGCAACATCATGTTCCGCGTACTCTATGTTATGCTCCTTGAAATATTCCTTTGCCAAATGGCAGTAGTGGCATGTCGGGGTTGTATAAATTTCTACTTTCGCCATGATATTTTTCGTTAATTATAACAAATTTTATTATATCAAAAAACTTTGCGCCAAGCAAAGTTTTTTGTAATCGCCATGTGGCTGTGAGTCAGAGGAGAGAAGAGAGTTTTTTATCCTCTGCCTCAACAGCCGCATAGTGGTTAGTTGGAAAGAATATTGGCTGGGGGAGATGCGCCCTCGCAGAGCTCCCCCGGTTCTACTCCTTCCTCCCCACGAGGAGGAGGTAGACTCGCCCGTCGGCGCGGACGAGTTCGGCTTTGAGGTCGCCGAGTCCTTCCTCGGCGATCCAGGAATTTGCCGACTCCTGGAAGTTCCCTCCGGTGAAAATGTGGAGAGCGATTTCGCCCTCGCACACTTCACCTACAATATCGATGATCGCCCGACCACGGACGTCGTCGATCACGAAGTTGATGTCCATCACCCGGCCGACCCCATCCTCTCGGAGGTCTGCCAGAAGGCCATCTTCTAGCCCGCCGATATGGTCGGAGGGCCCTTCCCGCACGATATATGAAATTTTCTTGGCCATCTCGACCACCTCCTTACTACACTCACTCTGGCTGTTCCGGAGCGGCAGACAAGATGCTTTTTTAACATCCTGTCTGCTGTTTCGGAAAAGATTTGGTGGGGAGGGACAAACGAATGCTCGTCTGCCCTCCCCGATAACCCGTTGGGACTCCGTCCCGCTGCGGGGTCGTCGCGGAAAGGCTGATTTCCCGTGCCAGCCAGTCGCTCACCCGCGCGGGGATTCACTTTTCGCCGCGCCGCTAGTTGTTAGACGCGGCCAAGACGCCCAGGGCGTGTATTACCGCGTCCCGGACCTCTTGAAAGGCCCGCGGCGGATCTTCGGACAGCAGAGCCTTCACCGCTCCGACGGCGTCTATTTCGCCGCCGCCGCCTTCGTTGGAAACGAGAACCTTCTCGTTTCCAACTCATAAGATATAGAACTTGGTGGGCATCTCGCCACCTCCTAGATGTCAATCTCGAACACCGCTTTCTAATTTTTGCTCTTCCCGGCGCCAAGCTGAACACTAATTCCCACTAATGTTCATTTCGCCGCTAGGAAGATTTTCTCAAAAAACTTTTCCCTCCTCTGAATCAACCAATTTTCATTGATTAACTCGGTGGAAGGGCGGATTGGGATTCTTTATTTTCTCCCTCTCCGCCACTAAACCCTGCCGCGCCCTACGCCGAGGGCTCGCCGTCGCCGAGGATGGCCTCTATCTGGGCCACCTCCTCGGCGACGATCGCCTCCAAAATCTGCTGTCCCCAGTCCGTGAACTCCTTATCCAAGGACTGTCTCGCGGCAAGCATCTTATCCCGGCCGGCCGACGTCGTGGCCCTGAACGCGTTAAGCGCGTGAATCTTTCTCAATACTGCATCCTGCGCGGCCACGCACTCCTCCCTTCTAGTAGACATTTTCCTCCTTAATTTTCCGTCCGGCAAATATTGTTTGTTCCGGGACGGTAGTGAATCTACGATTTTTTCGTAAACTCACTGCCGTCTCGGAATGTACTAAAGAACTTTTCCCTCCACTTTAGAGAGAAGGCCCACTTCGCTAAAGCTTCGAGGGCCAGGGATGGAGGATGAGCCTTGCTCATAAGATGTAGGTGAGGCCAATAATATATTATTTAATGCCTACCCATCTTATGCCTCTCTCCTCCCTCCCTCACCCTGAGCTTGTCGAAGGGTTCGCTCTTAAAAAAACGGCTGGGAAATCTGTTCTCGGGTATTATCCACAGAGAAGAGATTTCTCAACCGTCTTATGATAGTCCTATTTTTACGACTAGGTTTGTCGTCTTATCCCGAACCGTAATTGCGAAGCAATTTCTGGTTCGGGGCTCTCTTCTCTACTATTATATAAGGAACTTATTTATTTCATCTTATGCCACCATTATAGCACATAACGAATATCCTGTCAAGAGCTTGGAGCAAAATTTACCGTTTCTACCAACTAAAAAATGGCTCCGTAGAGCCATTTTTTATGACATACTTTATATTCTGGCTCTGGTTAGCCAAAAAGTACCTATATTTTTCTTCACTTTCCCCCTCCTTCAAAAGGATATCCCGCTTCTTCCCAGTCGGCAAGTCCTCCCTTAAAATCCACAACATTCGTGAAGCCCGCGTCCGCAAGCTTGCCCGCCGCTGCCGGAGAAGCGTCACAGGAGAAACTCCCGCAATAGACAACGACCTCTTTATTTTTGTCCGGTACCGCTTTCTCCGCATCCGCGACAAAGTTTTCGCCGCCCCCGGGGATATTGATGGCGCCGGGAAGATGTCGTCCGGCATAGGACATCTCGCCCAAAACATCTATAAGGACAAAATCCGCGCTCTCGTCCATTTTCTTTTTTAATACCTCCCTTGTAATTGTAGAGAACTTTTCCATAATAATTTACTCTGCGATTAATTTTTTAAATTCTTCGACCATTGGCACTTGCTCTGATTCAAGGCCGTATTGCTCTGCCGTATAATACGCTATCCAATCGGCGAGAATAAGAGATGAAAAAATCTTGTGGAGTTTCCCCTGCCCTTCAATATCTAAAACCTCCACAGAGAGTCCCCTGTCTTTATATAGCCGCTCAAGGATCTTTATTCCCTTAATTACACTTGGGTGGTCTTCGGTGTCGCGTAGTATAAAAAAGTAAAAACTTTCGGATAACTTTTTGGTCGCGTCTTTTACATCAAAGCCGGTCATCTCGTTGTGGTTGAGCTCGGGAAAGACATTGTAGAAGGCGGGGATTTTGCCGGTCTCATTAAATTTTATTTTCCAGTTATAGGCAATTGCCTGATTTGCCCGCGAAGAATAGATAACCGGGACTTTCCCCTTAAGTTTTTCCGCAAACGCCCTCCCCGCATCTTCGTACGCTTCCGGATCAAGCAGGGTCGCAAGATTCCTCAATTGCGCAAGCGCTTCTTCTTCGCCTATCGCCTTGAGCAAGGCCGCAAAACTAAACCCAAGCGCGGACCGTGGCTGAATACCGGTATCCGGCATCTCAATGTACGGAACCGACTGCTCTTTCGCAAGCTCAATGAGTTTCCCGCCGGTTGATATCACTATAATATCTAGTCCCCTGTCTCGCGCCTCCCTAAATGCGCTTATTGTCTCCTCGGTATTTCCCGAATACGAGCTTGCGATAATAAGCGCGTTGGCAAGCACGCTTTTGGGGTATCTGGATATGCCGTAATCGCTATGCACTATAACATCGAGCGATGGACTCCACGCCTGTACAATATCGCCCGCAAGGTGCGACCCGCCCATCCCGGCAACAATAAAAATCGCTCGGCGCTTCAAATTTTCGCCATTCTCTATCCTCGGCTCGTACTCAAACTGCTTTGGAAAATTTTTTATCGCTTCGTACATGCTCATAGCCCCTCCCGCGCGCCGGATAACTGTTTTATCTTCGCGATAAGCTTTTTTTTATCGAGCCCGCCGACCGAAAAAAGTTCCCCATTTACGATGATGCCTGGAGACGACATAATCCCGTGCTCCGACACCAGTTTCTGGCCCTCGTCAGAAAAAAGATCGAGGTACTCTACTTCAACCTCGGAAAATTGCGGCTTTATTTCTTCCTCTAAAACCTTCTTTGCGGCAGCGCAATGGCCGCAGCCCGGCGATGAAATTTCCTGAATTTTAATCATATAGTATTCTTCCTTCTTTTTATTATAGAGTACCAGAAAAACACAGAAAGAGCGAGTCCGATAAACATAGCCCAGCCCGCCCATAGCGGCGCGTCCACAAACCCTCTTGGCAGCAAAAGTTCGTGACCTTCAAGTTCCGCGAGGTTTGGCGAAATACGGAATACGAAATCATTCCATGCCTTGTGAATGGGGCCATCCTCCCACCACTTCATTCCCATAATGCCATAAGTCAAAATAAAAGATCCGACTATGGCGAGTCCCCACCCCATGATTTTATCAATGCTAACTCTCTTTTCTGCTATCCATTTTAAAGAATTCACTCCAAGCAGTCCCAAAATAGCAAGGAAGATAAGCGGCGTTGCGCGCCCCACGCCGTGTATAAACGCGAGCCACCCTCCCGCCATCAAGCTTCCGGATGTCGCGATATAGGTAAGAAGAACATAAAAAGCGGGGTTGGGACATCCCACGCCGGCGTTACCGAGAAAAAGTCCCATAAAAAATATCTTTGTATAATCTTTTCTTTGCTGAATCCAAGAAGGCATTGCGCCAGAAAACCCCGGCATAGCAAATCCGATAAGCTTGAGTTCAGAAAGGGCGAATACAAGGGCGGCAAGTCCTGCCACGGTAAACATAATGCGCGTTGCCCTATCCACCCCCAGGAATGATCCGACACTAGCCGTTAAAACTCCATAAAAAGCCAGAGTTGTAGAAACACCGAGTCCAAATAGCAACGCCATCAGAAGCCCTTTTTTCGGCTTATGGCCCATTGTGAGGGGAACGATTACAAAAGCAAGCGGCAATGTGCAGGGCAAAAAAATCATGGAAAGCCCTGCCGCGTAAGAAAGAAGCAAGCTCGTCGCACCCGCGCTACTCGACGCCAAAAAGAAAAGGCCGCCCACAATGATCGTAAGAAGTATCAGGCCAACAGCCGCAAGAAAAATTTTTGACGGGGATAATGAACTCATATTTGCGCTTTTACGACCCTTGCCTCCGCGATTTTCATGGCGGCTTTGCGCGGGCTTGTTTTTTCTTTGGCCGCGTTCTCTAAGATGACGCGCGTATTTTTGACGATTTTATTTTTTACCATGCGAAACATATCTTTTGGATTATATCCGCGGTATTCCGCGTAAGACGAAATTACGCCGCCGGCATTTGCTATGATATCCGGCACAACCAAAATTCCTCGCGCATGCAATTTCTCCTCTATATCGTGCGGGATTGGCACATTTGCCGCCTCTATAATAATTTTTGCTTTCACTTGTTTGTAGTTTTTTTCCGTTATGGCGTCCGGAATCGCCGCCGGGATTAAAATATCAACCGGCAGTTCGAATAGTTTCTCGTGGGCTATTTTTTCGCTCTGCAAATATCGACATACTGTGCCCTTTTCCCGCTTGCATGAAACCAAATCTTGGAAGCCAAAGCCATTTTTATTATACACAGCGCCGCTTGCGTCTGAAGTCGCGACGACATTGGCCCCCATCTCAATGAGATATTTCGCCGTAAACTCCCCCACATTTCCAAAACCCTGAATGGCAACAGTCGCTCCCTTGATATCTATACCGGCGTGGTCCGCGGCAATTTTTGTCGCGTGCGCGACGCCAAATCCGGTACTCCCGAATTCATGCGGAATGCCGCAATGTTCTTGCGCGCCCCCTTTGCCAAAAACAAGCATGCATAAGCTCGCGGGCTTGCCGGTTGCGGAGCGCCAGTTTCCATTGGCCTCCACAAACCACTGCATCTCCTCCTCGCCCGTGTTTATGTCGGGTGCTGCAATATAATACTTGGGCGCAAAGGGCTTGATAGCCCGAGAGTACGCCTGAACTATTTTCTTTTTTTCTTCTTTGCTTTTTCCCCGCGGGTCAAACGCGATCCCTCCTTTTGCGCCGCCGAATGGCAGGCCCGCAAGCGCGTTCTTCCAGGTCATTGTGCGCGCAAGCGCGAACACCTCTTCCATTGTAATATTGGGCGTCATCCTGATGCCGCCTTTCCCCGGCCCAAGCGCTGTATTATCAATAACCAAAAACCCCCGCATCCCCGTCTTTGCGTCATTAACCTCCACTTGATATTCCGGCCCGTATTTGTCAGGTTTGATTTCCATGTTGCCACTCTACTATATCACACTCGCCATTGCAGTGGCCAGCGTCACAGATAGATATTGACCAATATTAAAAAATATGCTATATAGTAATATATGGACAGGTTATTTTACAGAAAAATCAGCAAGGAGGTCGCTATATGACAACCCCGCAAGCATATAAGCCCATCGGGTGGGACGAAAAAGGAAATGTGATCCATTGGGCAAACACATGTTCTAACTGCAGGCATCCTATGCCTCTACCCCAAATGGCGGATAAGTGCTGTCCGAAATGCGGAACGCTCTGTTCGTCGGGACGCGTCCCGCTACATCCGGATCAGCAAAGGAGATCCTGCCCCCATTGCAAAACACCTCAAGACAGGGAGAACCTCTGTTGCACAAATTGCGGAGAAAAGCTGGCACCGATGCAGAATGCAAATAGCACATGAGATCACAAATAGATGCGCCTCAAAACAACGGGCTTCCCACGCGGGAAGCCCTATTTATTTTAGTATGCCGATTATTGTGCCGATTATTGAAGCTAGACTTCAATAATTGTTCAGACACCTTAATGTTCTTTCAAGGTAATAATATTCAAAAATGGAAAGCCCGCTACAGCCGAAGCCATAGCGGGGAGCAGTCGGTCTGCTCAGTCCTGTTGATTGGTGGGGACTAAGGGAACATATGGTCCAGGCGGACCACCAAGATGTGGCCGGCTATTTCCGCCGCCTCCTCGGCCTCCTCGAGGGCGACTTGCTCCTCGTAGTCGGCCACCACATCCGCCGGGAAATTTTGCGCGAAGGCGTCCGCCTCCCGCATTTCCTCATCGGTCATGACTTCCTCCTTCTGATATCCGATATATGTTTCGCTCTTTTGAGCTCATCGGCTGCGACATACATCGCAGGACATAGGACGGGTTTTGAATTGGGGACCCCGTCCTCCGGAATAGCGAGCTTCTCTTTGGCATAGAGTGACTGCGCTTTCCGCCCGCTGCACATAAGAGTGCGGCAGGACCAGGTTATCCTGGAACCCCGGTTGGAAGTTTTACGTTCTTCCAAACGTCGCCGGTCATCACTGATAGACTTTCGGAACCTGTTCCTGCCCGCACGGCCTTCAAGCAGGAGAGGTCAGGCGCCATCCTATCCTAGATCCTATCAGCAACTTCTACTCTTAACCTTCACTATCTAACGGATTAGCCGTCACCCGCGGAAGGTTGCTACCCAAGCAACAAGCTATGGGTAACCTGCAGGCGGAGCTCAGCGAACTCCGTACGTTACCAGTATAGCATAGAAACAAAGTTTTGTCAAATTATTATGACGATTGAAGCCGCTTGAGCCAACAAAAAGCGGCTCAAATAGAGCTATTTGAGCCGCTTTTGGCCCGATTCTGCGCACTACGCAATCATACGTGCCGATTATTGAAGCTAGACTTGAACAGTCTTTTCCCCATTTAACGCCTCATCGTAATTTGCGGTGAGGCGTTGAGCCGCCCAATTACCTAATTACTCAATTGCCGTAGTTGTCGCCGTGCCCACGAGATATTTATCAGACCAACGGCGATAAAAACTCTTAAATTCCTGCTCCACTACGCTGCCGTCCGGATACTCAATTTTATACGTCGCGACCGCGCTACCTCCTTTATGGGCGGTATCAATCTTCTTTGTCTCTCCCTTGGGCAATGCATCGGTTTCAATATAGATTGGCTCCCCCGGCGGAGTTTCTTCGATGATATAGGGGCCATCAATAAAAGATTTTCTCCCGTCGCTTGTTCCATAAAGCTCAAAGGTTGCCGTATCACCCTTCGCAAATCCCTGAATTAAAATATGTGCCTTTGTGTCGTTTTTAAACTTAAAATCCGGCTGCGGAGAATAAATCGTAGCATCAAGTCCCGGGCCTATAAAATTGCCTTCGCCATCCTTCTCATAGTAAGGCACGCGATACGAATGATTTCTGCGCTGGAGCACCGGAAGCCCCGCGTTTAGCACCGAACGAAAGAGGGTTGTGGAGACCTGACAAAGACCGCCGCCAAATTCTGGAATTGTCTCGTCTCCCTTTATCACAAGCTCCGGCAAATATCCGGTTGTGTTATCAATTTCGCCCAGAGTCCCTACGGTTGAAAACTCTGCGCCAGGCGGTATTATTATACCTGTTAGAAATCTCAAGCCGTTGGTGATATTGTGCACTCTATTTTGGGGACTTCCCGTAAAAGGAGTGGTCGCCTTGCCAATAAGCTCCACTATGCCAAGCTCACGAGCGCTCCCCTCGCTTTTTGGCTTCTTTATTAGCACGGGGAGAGAAATTTGATCTGTTTTCGATACGTCCGATAATCTCGCCTGCAGTGTTTTTGTAATAAGCCCCACAGTATCGTCTTGTAAAAGCGTTATGCCCTGCCGCGGAGCCATGAAATCCACCACCCTCCCATCTTTCTCTATTACCTTTGGATTTTGGGTAGCTACATCAATCTTTGCCGCAAGTTCCGTGACATATTCGCCTATAAGCTTCTCATCAAGATCAGGCACGAGCCGCTCCCCCCTATAAAGCGAAATAATCCACGACGCGATTTTCTCTCTCGCCGCCACAAATCGTTCGCCTCTACTGCTATATAAAAGCGTAAGGGGCTTTGCAATAATCTGCTCGGCTTCGCGCTTTGCCTCATCCGCAAGCGCCAAGTTGGCTTTGGGCATATCTATATCAAGGATTATAGCTATCGGGGAAGTATCTAAATTTTTAATATGTGAAAGGATTATACTCTTTGCCTTTTGAATATCAAGGACTTTGCCGGGTTTTGTGTCGTACAATATACTTACTTCGGTTTCCTTGATTTCATATCTTATGTCCTTGGGGGAGATATTATATATCGCGGAAAGTATGTCAATTTCACTTTCAAGCTTCTCCTCGTTAAATTCAACTTCTCCCGCTACAACCCGCGGGATAAATGGCGCTATTAATCTTTCCCAGAGCTGCCTATGCCATTTGCCTTCGCGGCCAATAGACCAGGCATTTTGCGATAAAAAATCGGATGGGAGCTTTAGATCTATATTTTTGGGATCTATCGATTCCCTATTGCCCTCAACATCAACGAGGATGCCGGAGTCGAAAAACAATTGAAATTTCTCCTCCAAACGGTCGGCCGCTTCTTGCCGCGTAATTCCGCCAACGTCTACGGCAGACACAAAAACATGCGGGAGGATTTTACCGGAATAGTAAAAACTATATAGAGGGAAAACAATGCTTGCCGCAAATAAAACACCGAACAAACTCGTGGCAAGTTTGCGAGTTTTTAGAAGACGAACTAATTTCATAACTTTTAATTCTCGCTAAGCGCTTTGTCGATAATTTCTTTTACCGCTTCATACGGCAATGCGCCGGGGATAACAGATTTTTTACCGTTCGCCGCTATAACAACGCTATAAGGAGTGCCTTGGCCGCCGGAGTTTGTGGCATCCGCTAGGTCATCGGAAATATGATCTTTGTATTTTCCGCTGTCAAGGCATTCTTGAAATTTTTGTGTATCCAAACTAATGTATCCCGCAATTTTTGAAAGGTCTCCTAAATCAAGGCCGTTGTTGGAAGGGGTTACTTCAAAAAGCCGGTCGGTGTATGCCCAGAAAGCCGTATTGCCTCCAAGCTCCGCCGCGCATTCGGTGGCCTCCGCCTCCTTCCTTGCCTTTGAGTGAAGATTATCTAAGGGGAAATGGCGATATATCCACGCTACTTTTCCATCGTATTCCTCTACTACCTGCTTGAGTGTTGGGTGAAATCTCTTGCAAAATGGGCATTCAAAGTCCGAAAACTCAACTATTTTAACCTGCGCGCCTGTATCCCCAAGAATGTGATCGTCTTTGATTACCGGCTTGATATTATCCACCGCTTTGGGCGCGCTATTTCCTTGCGGTACATCTCCCGCCACTATCTGTGCCGTATTTTTGTCAAAGCCATTGGAATATACCACGGCACCCGCGATTATGATCCCCGCAATGATTATCGCGCCGGGAATCGTCATGTTTAAATTTTTATTTTCCATTACTTGTATACTAATCTATCTATCTCCGAGGGTCAAATAGTTATAGGCGTCAAGCGCGGCCTTGACGGCGTCGCCGGCGGAAATATTGTTTTGCTTGAAGGGGTCGTCGGTGACATCGCCCGCGGCCCAGATACCAAGCGTCGAGGTACGCGCGTTTTTAGAATTTATAATAATCTCGCCGTATTTGTTTGTCTCCACAAGATCCTTGACCATATCGGAGTTTGGCAAGGAGCCGATTTCTACAAATACTCCCTGTACCGCAAGCTCTTTTTCTTCACCCGTTTTTCTATCCCTATATTTCAATCCCGTAACAAACTTATTTCCGAAAATCTCACGAGTTTCAACGTTTAGAATAATTTCTTTTAGATTTGGTAGATTTTTTACTTTTTCCTGCGTTACCTGATCTCCCTTGAGCTTATCAGAATATTCCAAAAGCCAGATATTTTTAGCGTAGGGTCCGAGATCGAGAACTGCCTCAAGCCCGGCGTTGCCGCCGCCGATAATGGCAACATCTTTGCCTTTGAAAATAGGCGCGTCACAAGTGGAGCAATACGCCACACCTTTCCCGTCAAACTCTTTTTCTCCGGGCACGCCAAGCTTCTTTCGATGGGCGCCAGAGGCGACAAAAACAGTTCTTGTTTCGTAAGAGTTTCCCTTCTCTGTGAATACATTAAAGTGCTCGTCCGATTTTTCTACTTTCGTCACTTTGTCGGGCATAACGATCTCAATATCTTCCTGCGCCCGCACGTGACCCTCAAGCATTTTCGCAAATTCAAGGCCGGAAACATTCTTTGTCCCTATCCAATTCTCAATTCCGGCCGACACCACGGACTGCCCGCCCCATTCTTCGGCTATAAGTATTGTGTTTAATTTTTTTCTTGAGGCGTATACTCCCGCAGCCGCAGCCGCCGGCCCGCCGCCGATAATAAGAAAGTCATGCATACTAAAATTGTTGAGATATAAATATAGATAGAAGAAACCCAACAATTAATCCGTAGAGTAAGTGAAGCAAAAGGGCGATCGCCCAATAATATCCGGTAATTTTCACTTTCCCAAATCTACTCCGCGCAAACGGCAGCAAAACCAGCATCAAAAAGAGCCAAGGCAAAACTCCGAATATAACTCCGGAAATGGGCGTAAACTCCACAAAGAAAAACTGTTTTTCAACAAGCAAACCAAACAAAAGACCCCAAAGAGCGCCTACAGTTAAATGCAAGTAACTCCCCATAATACGCGCGACCCTCTCGGGTTCCGGCTTGCCCCAGTCCACCAAGCGGCTCAATACAAGGGGTATATCGGGAAAATTTGCTATATATTTTTGCCCAAACCACCTACCTAGGCTTATTGCGAAAGCGCCTATCGCGCCGGCGATTAAATAAAACACAAAATTTGGCATGATTAGAAATTCTATTAATTTGATTAATTAGAAATTTATACTCTTTCCCTCTTCTATTATACCATAATCCGCTAATGTCTCGCGCAAGCTTGATATATCCACCTCTTTCCGTGAACTGGAAGAAATCACCGGCCTTATAGTGATTCCGTTTCTAGGGGGAGCAGGAGGCGCAAAGCGCGGGGGCTTCTCAATTACTTTCGCTTTCCTTTTATTGAAACACTCCCTGCAATATATTGGTCTCCGCTCGTCCGGTTTGAAACTCAACTTAACGCTACGCTTGCAATCCCAGCACTCGGCATAATATTCAGGCGAGGCGGGTCCGGCCTCGACTCGCCTCGGCGAGGCGGGCCTTGCGTCGACTCGCGGACGAAACGAGTCTTGGCTCTGGGACCTTTCCATGACACCGCTCCAACGCTTGATCTTATCTTCAATTTCGGTACGCGCCTTACCGAATCTTTCGCGGGACACCCGCATTATTTTATCCATATATGATTCCTCTGGCTTTGAAAATGGCGGCAGGGTAATAGCAGAAAAAGCATTTGACGCTATGCCGTCTATCATCAACTTTATCGCGATATTGTATTTTCCCAAATTGACTAAATCTTCCGGCAGAAAGGATGGAGTAAATTCGTTTTCCATAAATTCCGCGTCTTGGGCCCCAACTCTGAAGCTAACTAAAGTCCCGGCGTTGCCAAAAACTGCGTCTCTCACTATTTCATCCATCTGCGTTATATACTGATGAGCCAAAATAAGCGCGAGACGATACTTTCGCGCCTCGGATAAAATTCCGGCAAATGAGGGAGTTGCGAAGGTCTGAAACTCGTCAATATAAAGAAAAAAGTCCTTCCGATCTTCCTCCGGCGTATCGACTCGCGACATTGCGGCTGTTTGAAGTTTTGTAATGAGCATTGTCCCAAGGAGCGCGGTGTTGTCTTCGCCAATGCGGCCCTTGGAAAGATTCACGATAAAAATTTTTTTATTGTCCATTATGTCCCTTATACTGAATGTTGATCTGGTCTGACCGACTATGTTGCGAATAAGGGGATTGGAGATAAACTGGCCGATTTTATTCTGAATGGCACCCGTTGCCTCCTCGCGGTAACGCTCGGGATATCTTGCAAATTCATTTATCCAGAATGACTTAACGGCAGGATCCTTTACATTATCAACTACCTTCTTTCGATAGTCCTTATCTGCGAGCATTCGATTCGCGCCCATGATTGTAGCGTTTGGATATTCAAGGAGCGCAAGCAGAGTATTGTTTAAAATATATTCCATGCGCGCGGACCAAACATCTATCCATATCTTCTTAAATGCCGCCATGAGGCCAGCGGCAATAAGATATCTCTGTTCCGCAGCCACAGACTCCATAATATTAAACCCAATTGGCGCATCAATATCCGCCGGATTAAAATAAACCACATCATTGATGCGATTTTTGGGAACAAAATCCAAAACCGCCTCGGCAAACTCGCCGTGCGGATCAATTATGCCTACGCCATGTCCCGCTATCACATCCTGAATCGCCATATTCTGCAACATCTGGGTCTTGCCCATGCCGGTCTTGCCAATAACATATACATGGCGGCGGCGATCATCCAGTTTTATGCCGAATTTTTGCTGTCTACCTCGAGCTGTTGTTTGCGCAAAAAAGTTTATATCCATTTTATTCTATTTATTCTATTGGGAGTCCGGGAGGCGCCGGCGCCTTTTTACTCTCAACTCTTGGCATAATGGGCGCTTTTACAATCTGCCCAGGGAAGTGAAAGATTGTCGCGAGCTCCTCGACATTCAGCATATACATTGGAGTTATCCCGCCCGGAAGCGGAAGGCGCAGTTTGTATCTCCATACGATGCGCATCTTGCGAAAATGGTTTCTTATATTTTTAAAATAGATAAATGATCTCTTGGGCAAAGTCCTTGAATTTGGCTTGATAGAATTTAAGTTGTACGCGTTAAACTGCCTAAAAAACCCAAAGATCGCTCCAACGTTTGTCTTACTGAATACATCTTTTCTTCCTATATACACGAAACGCATTAACGTATCAAAGAAAACCTTTGATGTCTTTTCCTCCATGCGCTTAAGGATCTCCCGCTCGCCCGGAGAAAGCCGAAATTCTGTCTGCATCCATGGATCTTCTTTTTTCTCTTCCGCGGAGCCGCCGGTTATTTGAGAAAATACGGATTCTGCGACTGTCGCGGCCGGCCCCCTCTTTTTTTCGAGCTTTCTGCCAAGCATCTTCCCCACAATCTTCCCTCCTTCACTGCGAAGTTTGGTAATACTTTCATTAGGCTGTATAATAATCTGCACCCATATATGCTCTCCGAATCTCAACTTATTTAAAATTTCGGCAATTGAAGCCATGGGGTCGAGCCGCCTCTCTTCGACTTGCTCCTCGAAATCCACATATGTTCTCAGGGGATAAGCGTCTTCTTTGGTAAGCATAAGGTCAGTCCCCCATACATCCCAGTCCTTATTCGGAAGATTGGGAGGCACCATTCCGGTATAGTCCTGGGCTTCTTGAATCTCCGCATCAGGATATTGGGAGTAAATCCCCGCCTCAACAAAATCTCTAAATTTTGCCTGCGTGTAAATATAAAAATGGACATCGCCTCCCGAACCTGCTATCTCCAGGCTAAACCAAGGGAGAAACTCCCCCCTTATCCAGATATCCCTTAATTTAAGCTCGTCCCATATTCCATGAAGCCCCACGAGCACATACTCCATTGCTTTGGGGGTTTTTAAAACATCTTGGGGAAGACGTATCTCAAGCAAAATAAATTCGAGGGTATTATAGTAAACTTTTTGGCGCCAATACAGCCAACTTTTTTTTGCTATAAAAAAAAGAATAAGTGGCGTAACAAACCACCAGGTGGCTTTAGTAAAAAAGAGTAAAAACGAAAAGACCTCCATTATGCGAGATAATATTTCCCGTCTTGTAGTTTCTTGAAATAGTTTTTATTTTGCAAATTCAAAAATACCGTGTTTGGTTTTACAAACCGCCGTTCTGATATCAATCGCAAAACATCTTCTTTATCTAAAGCTTCTCCGGCGTCCTTTAAGATTTGCACGAGCACATCTTTCACGGTTCCTGGCTCATAACCCCAGTCTGATAACGCATAAAGCCCCCTTCCTATAAGGACGAATCTGGGATCTTTGATCAGTTCGTTATGAACGGTTTGCGGATGAGTTAGGCGCGGTCTTGCGGCGCCCTCATGAGATAAAACAAAGTATTTATCAATGAGTTCGCTGATTTCCCTAAAATGCAGGGGCCGCTTTTCCTGTTCAAACACAAGGTGCGCCTTGTCCTTTACTCCGCGCGGGGTGATCCTAGACCAATCAGCAAGACCCCAATCGCCAAAGAAGCCCTGCTTTATACGTCTGCTTAGCGACACAATATTTTCCGGGGCAAGTGTCATGAGCTCCGCAAATGATATCGGCGTTTTTTTCGCCGCAAGGGCCAAATGCGTACTTGAAACAAGCGTCTCAGCATCTCTCAAAACCGCTTCGTTAAGCGCGTAGCGCGTGTGTAAATCGTCTGTTTCCTTACGCACGATGAGCCCGGGCATTAAACGCAGAACAAAAGAAAGATGAGCGGCTTCTTCGGATGTTACCAGCGTTTCAAAAATATCAGATTCTTTTACGACTCCCCCTTTCTTATTTATATAGTTTTCAATCTTCAAAAACGCGGGCGCAAGCAATGAATTCGCGCCTGTATTCACAAGCTTCTTAAAGCCATACTCTTGGATCTGCCTTACGCGCTCGCGGGTAATTTCGTAACTTCTTCCTATAGATTCGAGGGTTTCTGCGTTATTTCGCCCAATACCAAAACGTCGCTCGAGAACCTCGCGATTTTTATCTGAAATAGAAGAAAGCAGTTTGAGAACTGGCTTCTTTATGTTAAGTTTTTCTGCGCGTTGCGTCATATGTATATGGTAGCATATGGGGAAAATATGTCAACCCCTCACCCCTTCCCCATTTACCTTTTCCCTATTTTTAGCATAGACCATGAAAAAAGTAAAGGAGCTGCAAGGAAAAGAGAGGAATAGGATCCTGCAACAACCCCGATAATAAGCGCCAAGATAAAGGAAGAAATCGTTTCTCCTCCAAAGATAAATAGTGCAATAAGGGCAATGAGCACCGAGAGCGAAGTATTGAGGGACCGCACAAAGGTTTGTCGTACACTGCCCTCAATGACCGCCCCAAAATCAAACGTACTGCCTTGGCGGAGGACATTCTCGCGAATTCGATCAAAGATAATAATGGTGTCATTCACTGAATATCCCAAAATCGTAAGGAGTGCTGCAACGAAGGGAACGTTGACTTCCATGGGAAAAAAATATGAAAGAAGTGAAAATATACCAATAGTAACTAAAATGTCGTGAAAAAGCGCTAGCAGGGCAATCACGCTATACACCCAGGAACGGACGGGGTATGAGATATTCCGGAATGCCCAGGCAATGTAGAGAAGTATCATAAGAAGCACAAGCCCCATCGCCCAAAAGGATTTGTGCTGTACCTCCTTCCCAATGACCGGCCCAATGGATTCGAACCGCTGCTCTTCAAATCCGCCTAAAGTTTTAAGTTTATTGAGAAGGCCCTCGTGGAGGGTTGCGCTCACTTCGCGGAATCTTAATATAAGACCCCTCTCGCCAGTATCCTGAACGATGATTTCGCCAAGGTCAAAATCCAAAAACGCTTTTTGAACTTTCTCATGACTCGGCCGCTCGCCCTCAAACGAAAGTTCCATCATACTTCCACCTTTAAAATCAGTACCAAACCTCAAGCCAAATAGAGCAATCGAAAAAATACTCGCAGTAATCAGCGTCCCAGAAAGAATATAGAAATATTTGCGATACTTTAACATAATCTTACCTTACCCACAGCCATGTTTTCCTACCAAGTCTCCCCTCTCCCACAAACCTCATCAAATATCTCGTCACAATCATTGCTGAAAACATGCTCGCAGCCACTCCAATCCCAAGTGTTAATGCAAAGCCCTTAATAAAACTTGTAGAAAACCAAAATAGTATAATGCAGGTAAGAATAGTTGTCACATTCCCGTCGCGGATAGCAAGCCAGGCCCGACTAAATGCACGATTAAGCGCCAAGAGAAATTCTTGGGAATCAACGTTTCTAAGTTCCCCTTTCCCCTTTCCCCCAAGCTCCTCGCGCAATCTCTCAAAAACAAGAATATTTGCGTCTACCGCCATGCCAATAGAAAGAATAAGCCCTGCGATCCCGGGAAGTGTCAAAGTTACGGACAAGAGTTTAAAAATCGCAAGAAGAAAAACAAGATATATGAGAAGCGCTACTACTCCTAAAAATCCGGAAAGCTTATAGAGCAATATCATAAAGATAATTATTGCGACAATGCCTATTACTCCGGCCCGCAAACTTCTGTCCAAAGATTCTTCTCCGAGCGAAGCTCCAATACTCTGCTGAGAAATAAGCGTAATCGGCACGGGCAACGCGCCGGCGTTCAAGTTCCTACTAAGAACCTTCGCACCCTCGATGTCAAACCCCGTAATCTGCGCTCTGCCCCCTGAAATTTTTTCCTGGACTCGCGGCCAATTTATCAAAACGCCATCGAGATAAATCGCGATCGGTTCACCAACGTTGCGGCCGGTCACATCTTCAAAAATCTTTGCCCCTGTGTCATCCAAGCCCAAGCTTACCACCGGCTGATTTGTATTCGGGTCAAACTGAAGACTCGCGCTTGTTAAATATTTTCCGGTAAGAGGAGGCGCTACAGATTTAAAGCATGGATCCTCTCCTTCAGATTGTTCAACAACCGCGATAAGATCGGGCCTTGCTGTCGCACAATACCCCCCAAGCTGCTCGTCCGTTATCTGATTTTCTACGTTAATTTCCGCTCCGCTCTCTGTTTCAACTTTTATACTTGATTTTTTGAAAAATTTGCGCAGTATTCTCTTTTGATCATCGGGCGCGCGCTCTTCCTTAAACTCAAGATAGGGTGTCTGGCCAATAAGTTCTATTGCCTTATTAAAATCCGTAATTCCGGCAAGCTCAACAACCAGCCGGTAGCCATGCCCCCCTTTTTCAACAAGCACATTGGGCTCACGCACGCCGAAGAGATTCACCCTTCGCTCAATTACATCCCGGAGCCCTCCCATTGCCTCCTCATGATTCCCGGACTCCACCTGCGAAAGATCAGCTTCATAGATAAGATGGATGCCGCCCTCTAAATCAAGCCCCCTGGAGAACGGAATATCCGCGAAATGGGGAACATTAAAGACGTCATCTGCTTTTTTAAGTATATACCATTTATCAAGCCGCCTTACCGATTCCGGCAGATCAATGCCATCAAGTTTTGGATTATACCAGTCGGCAAAACTATTCCACAATTTAGGATAGTCAAAATTGAAAGCTAAAAAAGAAAACAAAAAAACAGCAAAAATCGCTGTCCTGTACCGCCTTCGCGCTTGCCTCGGCCAGATAAAATATCGAATGCCTCCGATGATTTTTCCCGGGATTGAAGTCAAACCCAAAAATTTGCGCATATCACTAAGATTATCCCAAGCGCCTTGTAAAGTCAATGACTTTGTTATAGAAGATATAAGATAGCCACAGATTGCAAAGGAGGTTCTTTGAAATGCGAGATAAATACTGGGAAGAGATAGTGAGTCCCGGAGATAGAGCGAGCGCCCTTGCGAAGGAAATTTGCTTTGAGAGCCATGGGAATTGTCCCGCGGTGA
>JBASTI010000060.1:0-17050 GCA_049274815.1 Candidatus Spechtbacterales bacterium
GTACCGGGGGCTCAAGTTTGGCCGATGTTATCGAGCTTATTTTGGATAAGGGCGTGGTTATCGCGGGCGATATTCAAATAAAAGTTGCGGATGTCGACCTTTTAACTATCAAGATCCGGCTTCTTATTGCATCCGTTGATAAGGCCAAGGAGATGGGGATTTCTTGGTGGGAGTCTGATTCGTATCTTTCGCCAAGAGCAAAGGAATCAGAGCTTATAAAAGAAAATAAGAGCCTGAAGAAGAAAGTTGCGATGCTTAGCACGAAACCTCATTTACAGAGAAAAATGTGAAGACATTTACGCATGAAGACGCTTACGATTGTATTTATGATCCATACGCTTCAGGAATTTGGAAGTCTTGCCGAAAAGATCAAAGAGGTTCACGTACAAAGGCGGGGTGTTTTGGGCGCGCGGGAGTTTTTTGAGGAAGTTGATCAGTACTGGGAGGAAGTTGGGCGAAGGATCGGGGCAGGAGGTTTTTTTGCGCGTAAGACCGCAAAAAACCTCGCGATATTTATTGATGGACTTCCCAATGTTGATGAGCAAATTGTGCAAAAGATTGTGCAAGAAATGATCGCGCAAAAAATTCCCGCGTACCTCATTATTCAAAAGCTGGAAGAAGCCGGCGCAAGTGTGTATGGCACCGAAGATCCGCGACTTCTTTTGGAGGAGCACGCGATATGGACCGAAACGGCAAAAGAAGGAGAGGCAGACCCCCAAAGGCTTAAGGAGCTTCTCCGCGAGCGCGACGAAGTAATGGCGAAACGTATTGACGATATTGTGGCGGAAACAGGGCAGGGGCTTCTTTTTGTCGGAAGGGCACATGACGTGGCAAGCGAGCTTGAAAAACTTCGAACCGAATTCCGCGTGATTTACCTCTAGGGCATGGCATGCTATAATAAGCTAAGATAATTCAAAGGGTCGAGGGAGAGTAATTAACTTTTTAGTTATCCACTATGACAGAATTTTCTTCCTTATTCGGCACCTCCCAAATGCAAGTTATTGTAGCGCTGGTATTTATTGATCTTGTTCTTGCGGTTTTGGCCGCATTGTTTAAGAAAGAATTTACCTTGGGGAAGCTCGGAAACTTTATGCACGGGTCGGTTGTAAAGTATGTCCTCGGTTTCGCGGTGATTGAGCTTGTGGCGCTTGCGGCGCCCGCCTTCGGCTTTCTTGTGCCCATGGTGTTTATTATTGTAGTTATAGCATTGGGCTCGTCAGTTTTGAGACATTTGGGAAAGTTTGGGATCCCATTGCCCAAGATGTTGCGATAGATCTCGTTCGATGAGAACGCAAATAATAAAAAACCCGTCTTTCAAGGGCGGGTTTTTAGGTAGTCCTTTTTTTTGCTTCAAGCCACTTGCCCACCGATTCGCGGTTGTGGGCAAGCCACGCGATATTCATATCTACTCGCTCTAGGGCTTGGCTTAGCGCCATACGAGCTTCGGGGAGAGGATGTTCTTGGAAGAATTTCACGACATCTTCCTTGGCGACCTCTATGCTAAATCTGGACACAATATTATCTACGATGCGGCCGAGCATAAACATGCTGTGGGCGTATCTTTTCTGGAGTTCCTCAAAATTATCTTTGAAGAATTGCCACGCAAGGTCTCTTCCCGCGTTATTATTAGCTACTGAAATTATTCCACGCGCGCTATTCTCGTGGCGGACTTCGAGGGATAGAGAGAATTCAAGTGTCTTTGCCAGGATGGTTTCATCTCTAAAATATCCCATTGCCGATAAATAGCACAGCTGTTCTTCTTTGAGATTTGTATTTCGGTATAGGCGCCGGAGCGCTTTGTATGTTTCCTCTCCGCCGTTGCGCGCGGAAATATTACACGCTATGTTTCTAAGGTTGGGGTCAAGCGATTGCGGCTTTTGGCATAGCATAGCGAATCTTTGCCTTGCTTCTTCAATCGCGGTTTCGTCTCCACAGTACGCGACTTGCGCGAGCGCGAGAGACCGTAGTAACGGATCAAGCTCTCCTTCGCCATCTTTGGGATCCCAACCCATTCTTTGGGCAACAGGCCCAAATATTTTTCTCGTGTAGTTTTTGAGTTGCTCGTAGCACGGTTCATTTAGAAGCAGTCGCAATGCCATTGAAAATCCCAAGGTAAGCTCTTTCCACACGGGGTATTCGGTTTCATCGCGATAATGCTTGGCCGCTTCAAGGCACCGGGTCAGCGGAATTGTGCATGCGTCGGATAGCGCCCATAGATCGTTTACAATACCAAGCCGGTCAATTGTCGGAAGCGCTAGGGATTCAATTCCAGGATAAAGTGCTTTTAACATTTTGGGGCTGTATTTTACCCTAAAAAAGCCGGTCTGACCAGAGTTAATCTTTACCCATGGCGCGCGGTCCGATGCGGCCACGATGATTTTTCTTTTGGGCGTTGCAAGAAGTACGTTGGATAATCTCGTGTCATGAGCGCTAATGTTGAACGGCACCTGCCATAGCGCCACCGCTTCTTTCTCTTGGGTTTTTGTGTTGTATAGAAAACGTTCCTGGCTAAGTTCTAGTACGCGCATATTCTCGTAGCGGAAGCTCTTTACTTCGATGACAGGGTATCCCGTTTGCTTTGTCCAAGTGTCCATAATTGCGCCAACTGGCTTTCCCGATTCGGCTTCAAAGGCGTCCCATAAATCTTGTGTTTGCGCGTTTCCGTACCGATGCTTGAGAAGGTAGTGCGAAACACCGCGCCTGAAGGTATCCTCGCCCAAAAAGTCCTCAAGCATCCGGAGCACCGAAGCGCCCTTTGAGTAGCTTATCGCGTCAAAGATTTGCCCGATTTCCTCCGGGTCTTTTATGTCCGCTTCTATGGGGTGGCTTGTCGCGAGGCCGTCAAGGGAAAGTCCTGATGCGGTATCATCCACATAAAACCGTTCCCAGGTTTTCCACTCGGGGAACAAATAGTGCACTGCCTTGGCGCCCATAAGTGTAGCAAATGACTCATTTAGCCAGAGATCGTTCCACCATTTCATTGTGACAAGGTTGCCAAACCACTGATGAGCGAATTCGTGCGCTATGATATACGCGATACGCTGTTTCGCTGCGGTAGAGGAGCGTGCTTGATCAAAAAGGAGCTCTACTTCGCGGAAAGTTACAAGCCCCCAGTTTTCCATTGCTCCCGGGTCAAAATCGGGCACTGCTACAAGGTCCATTTTGGGAAGGGGGTAGGGAATTTTAAAATAATCCTCAAAGTATTCAAGGGCTTTTATGCCCACTTCAAGCGCAAACTCACACTGCTCTTTTTTGCCGGGTGTTGCAAAGACCCGAACTAATGTGCCATTTTTTGTATATCCTTCAATGTGTTCTAGATCGCCAACCATGAAAGCAAGGAGATAGGTTGACATTACAGGCGTCGGCTTAAAGCGGACTGTTTTTAATCCTTGACCTATCGGAAGTTCATCCCGTACTGGCATGTTTGAAATGGCAGTGCGGTCCTCTGGAACAATAAGCGTTAGCTCAAAGATTGCTTTCTGCGACGGTTCGTCAAAGCAGGGGAAAGCGCGGCGGGCGTCTATCGCCTCAAATTGAGTTGTTGCCATGTAGCGCTCTGTGCCATCGGGCAGGGTATATTTTGAGCGATAAAATCCGCAAAGGGTGTCGTTTAGCGCGCCTTTGAAGAACATGTTGATACGCGTTTCTCCGAGTTGAAGTGGGTCGTCAAATTCAAAAGTCACAGTTTCCTTTTCTATGTCCCTGGCAATCTTTTGAATCCACTGCACTTCTAAATCCTTGATCATTATGGCTGAAGTTATATCAAGTTCAGCTGCGTTCATAGTTACATGGTGCGTAGGGCGCTGTACTTCAAGTGTTACTTCCAGATAGCCATCAAAAGTAAAGTTTTCAAAGTCGGGCGTAAGGATAAGATCGTACTTTATCGGTCGCACATCTTTGGGCAATCTAAAATCATTCGCTTGGGTCATCTCTGCCTCCATCTATAAATATGGCTTTGTTAAAAAGCTAGGATAATTATATATGAAATCTGGTATTTGTAAATGCTTTAGGGTATTATATTTACATGCCCACACTTACTTTCCACGGCGGCGCGCGGGCTGTGACCGGCGCTAACTACCTTATAGAAACCGAAACTTCAAAAGTTTTGGTTGACTGTGGGCTTGCGCAAGGCACGCGCCACGCGGAAAAACAAAACTACGAAAAATTTCCTTATGATCCCGTAAGCATAGACGCGGTTTTGGTGACGCACGCGCATATTGACCACACAGGGCGCCTGCCGAAGCTTGTTAAAGACGGCTTCCGCGGAAAGATTTTTATGACGCGGCCCGCGAGAGATTTTGTGGAGATTATGCTTGCCGACTCGCAGGCGCTTATGGCAGATGAGGCAAAAAGTGAAAAGGAAAAGCCGCTTTATTCAAAAGAAGACGTCGCGCGAACCCTCGAATTTATAGAAACAGCAGAATACGGCGAAGAGGTAACAGTAACAAAGGATATAAAATTTAGATTCCGCGACGCCGGGCACATACTCGGTTCAGCCATAATAGAGGTCTGGGCCGATAACCAAAAAATAGTTTTTTCGGGTGATCTTGGAAATCCTCCGGTGCCGCTTCTTCGGCCGACAGAATTTATTGATGAAGCGGATTATGTTGTCGTTGAGTCCACTTATGGCGACCGCGAACACGAAAAATTGGACGAGAGAAGGAATTTACTGGAGGACGTCATAGAAGACACTTTCGTAAAAGGTGGGACGCTGATGATCCCGGTTTTTGCCCTGGAGCGCACGCAGGAACTTTTGTATGAGTTAAATTCACTGATTGAAAATCACCGCGTTCCAAGAATACCTATTTTTATAGACAGCCCCCTCGCAATTGACGCCACAAAGATATACAAAAAATATCCCGAATACTACAACGAAAAAGCAGTGTACCTCATGGAATCGGGGGATCAGCTGTTTCAGTTTCCCGGGTTAAAATTTACTTACACGGCAGTGGAATCAAAAACCATAAACGATGTGCCGCCGCCAAAAATCATAATAGCAGGATCTGGCATGTCAAATGGAGGAAGAATTCTTCACCACGAGAGGAGATATCTTTCTGATCCAAACAGTTTTATTTTGTTCATCGGGTATCAGACGGCGGGGACCTTGGGCAGGAGAATAGCTGATGGCGAGAAAGAAGTGAAAATTTTTGGGGAAACTGTGCCCGTGAGGTGCGGAGTTAGGGTTATTGGAGGATATTCCGCTCACGCGGACCGGGCAAAATTACGAGATTGGGTCAAAAATATAAAAGAAGGCGGAACCCATTCGGCGGGCTCAGGGCGAGAGCTGAAAAAAGTTTTTGTTGTTCAGGGCGAAGAAGGGCCGGCGCTTAGTTTTGTCCAGCTTCTGCGCGACCATCTTGGCATAGACGCTGAAGCGCCGTCGGAGGGGGATTCGGTGGAACTATAGATTTGCAAAAACTTTAGGATTTTATATAATAGGATTTAATGGACTCAAAGAACTCAAAGAACTCCGATACGGGGGATACCATAGTTATCGCGCTTGGGGGATCGATAATTGTATCGCGAAACATCCAGGCGCATTTTTTAAAACAGTTTAGAAAGTTTATTTTGAAGTTCCTCAAGGAAGGAAAGAAGTTTGTCATTGTCGCCGGGGGAGGTAGGGTTGCTCGCGATTATCAAAATGTCGCGTCAAGTATTGTAAAGCTGTCCGACGAGGACAAGGACTGGATTGGAATTCACGCGACACGGATAAATGCCCATTTACTGAGGGCTATTTTTTTTGATGTGGCGCATCCGGTTGTTCTGGATAACCCGCTTAAGAAAATAAAAAACGAAGAAAAATACAATCTTTTTATCGCTTCCGGCTGGCGTCCCGGCTGGTCAACTGATTATGTGGCGGTGCTTCTTGCGCATAGATTTTTAACTAAGCGCCTCATAATATCCACCAAGATTCGGTATGTGTATGATGATGACATCGAAAAGAATAAGCGCGCAAAGCCGCTTAAAGAAATTTCATGGAAAGATTATAGAAAAATGGTGGGAGATGTATGGACCCCGGGCCTAAAGGCGCCGGTGGATCCAATCGCCGCGAAACTCGCTCAAAGTTTAAAGCTTGAGGCCATTGTGGCGCGGGGTACAGACCTCGCAAATATGGAAAATATTCTGCACGGCAAAAAATTTAGAGGAACGGTTATCTCATAACTCACCCCCCGCCCCCTCTCTTACTTTAAGAGAGGGGGCGTAAGCACCTCATCTTCTATATATTTCCCCCCTCTTAAGGTAAGAGGGGGGAAGGAGGGGGGAGTTATTTAGTCAAAATTGATTTAATTCTCGCGGCCTCCTGTTCGACTAGTTCTCCTGAGTACTCGCCGCTGTGAGCGGCCGTGCCTCTGTAAACGGGGCGTTTTTGGTCCAAGTGGAGATTTATCTCCATTTGGACCAACCCTGAGCCCGTCGAAGGGTTGATCATTTTTACATAGGCATGAAATCTTGGAAAGCCGCCGGCTCCAAGCGCCCGCGCGGCGCTTAATTCGCGAGTGTCCGGATGTTGGCGTTCAAAGTGATACCCGCACCTACGCAAGGCGTTTGCGGGATTTTCATTTATGTTGTCTATGATAATTTTCATGGATATTAAAATCCTACCATGATCCGGTAGGATTTGCTATTTACAATACGGGATCGCCTATTTCACGCAGAAGTTCAGTTAATTCTTTCGGAAAAGCTAACGGGGTGTTCAGTATTGAAGCGTAAGCTACTCTACCTATGCCAATGAGGTTTGCGGCTTCACGCAAAGTAATACCTCTTCTTTGTGAAAGCGTCCAAACTTTATTAAAAGCAGTTTTCATATCGTATTCTAGTTTTTCATTCACGCGTTCTATCGGCCAGACTTCCCAGTCCATGCCTTGCGAGTGTTCATAGGAAGAGACCGTCACTCCGCCCGCATTTGCTAAGATGTCTGGCGAGTCCACAACGCCAGTTGTCTTCAGCACTTGATCTGCGTCAGCATCTACGGGCTCATTCGCGCCTTCAAGAAAAATTTTAGCCCTCACTTTGTGGGCATTTTTGCCGGTTAGCACTCCGCCAGTCGCCGCGGCAATAGCGATATCGCATTTTGCAAAAAGCGCGTCAGTAGAAAATTTATTTTTCTTTTTTATCCCCGGAAAAGCAGTTACCGTAACCCCGAATTCTATCGGGTTGACTTTGCTACGTTCCATAGGCGGCAACTTAAAGTATTCGGAACGTTTTTCCTGGACGAATCTATAGATTTCGTGCGGGTCGATGCCTCCGCTATCCTCTATCGTTCCGCCGATATCAGAAATCGCGATTATAACAGCGCCATTTTTATAAAATTCGTCTGCGCTTACATGGCCAACATTGCCAAAACCTTGGATTGCGACTTTAGCTCCCTCGATTGCCATATCCTGCTTTGCGGCAAGTTCTCTTCCCACAATGTAAAGGCCTTTTCCTGTCGCTTCTACTCGCCCAAGCGTCCCTCCGCCAAGTACTGGTTTTCCGGTTACCACGGCGGAGCCATCATCGGTGCCGGGTCGCGAATAGGAAGCAGCAAACCATGCCATCTCACGTTCGCCTGTGCCCATATCAGGCGCGGGAATATCCGATTCCGGGCCGATGATAGGATGAATGCAACGTTCGTAGTTTGTAATAATTCGATATCTTTCGGCGTCCGAAAGGCGTTGTGGATCGCAAACGACCGCGCCCTTTGCTCCGCCAAATTTCAGGCCCATAACCGCGCATTTCGTTGTCATTAGCATTGCTAGGGCCTCAACCTCCTCTAGGGTCGCATCTAGACTAAAGCGTATTCCGCCCTTTCCGGGGCCCCTCACGTTCGCCTGAAGGTGCTGAGAGCGCCAACCAAGTAGCCGTTCGGAATGGCCATCGTCAAAGAGAACGACAGGCCGTACAACCAGAGTTTTTCGAGGAGCTTCAAGGCGCAGGCGAATCTCTTCGGGTAGATCAAGTATTTTTCCAGCTTTTCGATATTGCGTTACAACTGTTTCAAGGGCGGATGTTTTTCTTGGCATCGCACTCCTCCTATTTTGATATCTACAATTTTGATAAAGAGCTCGCCATGCGTCGTTTCACCGCGACCTTAGAATATATCAAGAATATAACTTTTGCGCAATAAATCAAAAGATCCCGAAAATAAAAAGTCTCGCCATCCAAAGCGACAGCGAGATTTATTGGCACCAAGTTTATTAGCCTTGCGCGTGTTTTACCATCCTTCTACCCCGAGCGGGTTACGTCTTATAAGATCAATCTCGCCCTCCCAGAGTGAAGGCAGATTTACGATGAAGTCTCCGTTTTTTACAGAAGGCATCTGTAGTTGATTTCCAGTGACGCGCTCCGATAGGAATGGATCCATCGACTCGGGAATAGGATTGGTATAACTCACGTGTACGCCCGATGTCGCGGGCATCCTATATGATGCCACTGCGATTGTGTGATCAACTCGCACATGAGCGTTAAGATCAGGTATGCCGCCCGTATGGCAATCGAGACCGGGAAGGAAAAGTTCCTCCGGATCGATTGGCTCATACCACCAGAGCATGGGCGTCGCGTCGCGTGCGTATTTGTTGTTGAAGCAACAAAGTGCGATAGCCCCCCAGGCAGGGTACCATTCACTATAAGTCTCAAAAATTGGGGTGTTGAGCGGTGGACGCCTATCTGGCTCCACCCGATCAAGCGCTCCTGGGATCGCGCTTGCGTCTTCCGCTAGCACAACCGTGTAGATCCCGTGATGAAACACTTCCACCTTAGAAGATCCCCTTGATGCACCGAAAGTGAGCGAATGCTCGCCTCTGTCCCGCGGGGTTAATGCTCGCGCCATATCTTCAAGAATTTGTGGACAGCGCGAGGTATCTAACACATTCCGCTGAGACATGCTTCCCGGGATTGCCGGGAATGGAAGAATCATGGCATTGGGCCCCTCAGCAAGGTTCTGCGCCCTGTTCTGGTAACCCATTGTGTGTACAACCTTGCCATTAGGATGCATCGTCTCTTTCCCAAAAAGGATCGTCCCCGATAACCTTGCCGGCTCCGTAGTAGTGCACATCGGCAAATACCTCCTTTTGTTTTTCGCAGCGATTCCCTTATTGAGATTTAGGGATTCACTTACGATATGTATTTTACTAAAAAGTAGTAACTATGTCAAGAGCAGTCGGGCCAGTGGGAGTCGGACCCACCGTCGCGCCCACCCCAAGGGCGTATGTTGCCGCTACACTATGGCCCGTGTATTTATTTCGCTTCTTTATAAATTCCCTTAATGCATTTTGCGCAGGCCTTTATGCGAGTGCCTGCCTGAACGCCTGATTTCGCGCGCCACAATTTTACCCACTGAAGATTTGGGTATTTACGGCGCTTGTGGGTCGGGTTATAATGACCACGAAGAAGCTTTCGCTTCCATTCCATTTGAGATTGTTTGCCGCACAATGGGCAACTTGTTGAATTTCTTGACATAATAAACTAGCATATCATTTCCTTAATTTTTTGCAATGGGAGATTTTCATTTTCTCATATTTCAATTAGCCGTCCTCCTGATGTCAGTCGTAATCCATGAAGTATCTCATGGTATCGTGGCTCTTTGGCAGGGAGATCCTACGGCAAAGATGATGGGGCGGCTTACCCTTAATCCCATAAAACATTTGGATTTATGGGGGTCTATTGCCGTACCCCTAATGCTTTTTGTGTTTTCAGGAGGAAATTTTCTTTTCGGCTGGGCAAAGCCGGTGCCCTATAATCCGTATAACCTTCGCAACCAAAAGTGGGGAGCCGCGATGGTTGGTGCGGCCGGGCCTATTTCAAATTTTTTGCTGGCAACTGTCTTTGGCATCGCCTTGAGATTTTTTCCAGCGACCTCTGATTTAGCATTCGTACAAAATCTTTTTCAGTTTTTTATCATAATCGTCACGCTCAATATTTTGCTTGGAGTATTTAACCTCGTTCCCATTCCGCCGCTCGACGGTTCAAAATTGCTTTTTTCGGTCCTCCCTCCTCATATGAGCCACATAAAAATTACTCTTGAACGATACGGCTTTATTATTTTGCTATTCTTCATCTTTTTCGCATTCCAAGTGATATTCCCTGTAGTCGGCGGCCTGTTCCGTCTTATAACGGGGATGGAGATGTAAACCTAAAAGTTATTTTGCCTTCTCAATTCGCCGCGCGTATTCTCCAGTTTCGGTGTTGACCTCAATAGTATCGCCGTTTTCTATAAAGAGTGGCGTGTTGACCATAGCGCCAGTTTCGAGGGTGACGGGTTTAGTCCCGCCTTGGGCTGTGTCCCCCCTGGTATTCGGCGGAGCCTCGGCTACCCTTAAAGTGACCTTAATAGGCAGGGCAACGTTTATTACTTGATCTCTGAAAATAAGTAAGCCGACCTCCTGATTTGATTTGAGAAACCTCGGCGCATCGCCGAGAACTTCTTGTGAGAGCTCAAAACGTTTCGAAGGATTATTTGCCTCGCAAAAAACAAATTTGTCGCGATGACCATAAATAAATTTCGCTGGTTTTTTTTCAATTTCAGCTTCCTCAAATCTGTCGCCCTGATGGAAGTTCCTAGTGAGGACATTTCTTGTAATCAAATTTCTGATTTTCGTTTGGGCTACTACTACATCTTGCGATTTTCCCATTTGTCTGAATTCCAAAACTTCGTATGGCTGTCCATCTAGGACAAATTGTACCCCTCTCCTTAGATCAAAATATGAAAGCATATATTTATTCTTTATTCTTATAGATATTTAAGCGCGCAGTCAAGCGGCGGACATTTATTGACATAAATACTTTTATCGATTAGTATAATTATTAATATATGCCAACTATTCACCAACTTATCAAAAGACCTAGGCGCAAGGTAAAACGAAGGACCAAGGCGCCGGCGCTTGCGCGAGGTTTTAATGTGCTCAAAAATGAGCCAAAGAGATACTGGTCGCCTTTCAAACGGGGTGTGTGCACAAGGGTTACTACAACGACTCCTAAAAAACCAAACTCCGCGCTTCGTAAAGTCGCGCGCGTGCGGCTCACAAATGGCATGGAGGTTACGGCCTATATCCCGGGAGAAGGGCACAATCTTCAGGAGCACTCGGTGGTACTTATACGTGGCGGAAGAGTAAAGGATTTGCCCGGAGTGCGCTACCATATTGTGCGCGGAGTGCTTGATACGGCAGGAGTTGAGGGCCGCAGACAGCAAAGAAGTAAATACGGGGCTAAGCGCCCCAAGGAATAATGAGAAGAAGACGTCAAACAAAAAGAGAAATACTTTCCGACCCCAAATATGATAACCAGATTGTCGCAAGGTTCATAAATTATATTATGTGGGACGGAGAAAAAAGCGTAGCAAGAGAAGTTGTTTACGACGCTTTTGATATTATCGCTGAAAAAACAAAAAAAGAGGCGCTCGATGTTTTCGATGAAGCAATCAAAAATACCTCGCCAATGCTTGAGGTAAAATCAAAGAGGGTGGGCGGCGCTAATTATCAGGTGCCAAGGCCGGTAAAAGGAGATAGACGCCTTACTCTTTCTTTGCGGTGGATGATACGGGCCGCTCGTTCAAAAAAAGGCCAAAGGATGGCGGAGAAGCTTGCGGAGGAACTAATACAGGCCTCCCAGAACTCGGGTGCCGCGGTAAAGAAAAAGGACGATACCCACAGAATGGCACAGGCAAACAGGGCCTTTGCCCACTTCGGCTGGTAACCGTATTTATGACTCGAGCGTATCCTATAGAACGAAATCGCGACATCGGCATTATTGCTCATATAGACGCCGGAAAAACTACTGTAACCGAGCGTATTTTGTTTTACACCGGCATTTCCCATCGGATTGGGGAGGTGCATACGGGGGACACTATTATGGACTGGATGGAGCAGGAGAGGGAACGAGGAATTACTATTACCTCCGCGGCCACTACTTGCTTTTGGGTTCCGCGGGAATATCCCAAAGACGATAAAGCAAATGAATACCGCATAAATATTATAGATACACCCGGGCATGTTGATTTTACGGTTGAGGTGGAAAGGTCTTTGCGGGTTCTGGATGGCGGAGTGGTTGTGTTTGATGGGGTCGCGGGAGTTGAGCCGCAGTCAGAAACCGTCTGGCATCAGGCCGATAAGTATAAGGTTCCAAGAATTTGTTTTATAAACAAACTCGATCGCATGGGCGCAAGCTTCGAGAAAAGCTACGGGTCTATTCTTGATCGGCTTACAAAAAACGCGGTTTTAACTCAGCTTCCCATTGGCATAGAAGGCACGTTTTCCGGCGTAGTTGATTTATTAGACCAGAAATCCTTTAGATTCTCGGGAGAGAACGGCGAGAAAATTGAGGAGGGAGAGGTCCCGGATGATATGAAAGATAGGGTAAGGCAAGAGCGTGAAAAGCTTATCGAAAAAATATCGGAACAAGACAGCGCCCTGACCGAGAAGTATGTTGCCGGCGAAAGCATCGGCATTGATGAGTTGCGTAAAGTGCTTCGTCGCGCAACCATAGAAAGCAATCTCGTGCCGGTGCTGTGCGGCAGCGCTCTAAAAAATAAAGGAGTACAGCTTTTACTTGACGCTGTGGTGCATTATCTTCCTTCGCCGTATGATGTGGCAGCCGTGAGGGGAGAAGACGCAAAGACAGGAGAAGAAATTTTCCGGAAGCCGGCTGATGACGAAAAGTTTTCAGCCCTTGCGTTCAAAGTAGCCACGGATCCTTATATTGGGCAGCTTGTGTATTTTAGGGTCTATTCTGGAAATCTTACGAAGGGCTCTTACGTGTTTAACGCCACAACCGGCGAAAAAGAACGGCTGGGCAGAATAGTTCGTATGCACGCGAATAAGAGGGAAGAGGTGGACAGCATTTACGCTGGAGAAATAGGAGCTGCCGTGGGCCTAAAGAAGACAACAACCGGGGATACCTTATCTGATCCCGATAGTCCTATAATTCTTGAAAAGATTATTTTTCCCCAACCCGTAATCTCCGTACGCATAGAGCCCAAGACCAAGGTAGATCAAGAAAAAATGGGCCTTGCGCTTCACCGGCTCGTAGAAGAGGACCCCACATTTAGAGTGCAGACAGACCAGGAAACTGGAGATACTATAATATCCGGTATGGGGGAGCTCCACCTTGAAATTATAGTGGATAGGATGCTCCGGGAGTTTAGCGTTGGCGCAAATGTCGGCAAGCCGCAAGTCGCCTACCGCGAGACGATTAAGAAAGAAGCTGAAGCGGAAGGCAAATACATCCGTCAGTCAGGAGGCCGCGGACAGTATGGCCATGTACGGCTTAGTATAGAACCCCTTGAGCGAGGCGCGGGATTTGAATTTGCGGATGAGATAAAGGGGGGTATTATACCAAAAGAATATATATCCGCCGTGGAAAAAGGCGTTCGCGAGGCCGTGGATAAAGGGGTGCTCGCGGGCTTCCTCCTGACAGATTTAAGGGTTACGCTGTTTGATGGCTCTTATCACGAAGTTGACTCCTCCGAAGCCGCGTTTAAGATTGCGGGATCAATAGCAGTGCAGGCAGCGGCAAAGCTAGCTAATCTCGTACTGCTTGAGCCCATAATGAAAGTAGAAGCTGTTGTGCCAGAGGGTTTTATAGGTGATATTACGGGAGATCTTTCATCCCGCAGGGCAACTATTGAAGAAATGGGAGAAAGGGGTAATATGAAAACAGTTAAGGCGATGTCGCCGCTCGCGAATATGTTTGGCTATTCCACACAACTTCGTTCCATGACGCAAGGGCGAGGATCATATACAATGGAATTCGGCCATTACGCCGAAGTGCCGCAAAATGTGGCACAGGAAATAATTGAAGGAAGAAAGTAAAAATTTTCAATGTTTCAATTTTCAATTCTCAAGTCACTTCTAAAGGATAAAAAAACCAAGTGCGTGATAATAGAGGACGGCGAGCCAAAGTACGTCATTATTCCATTTGAAGAATATCAACACTTGCAGGAGGAGAAGAATGATAGTATAGTAGGAGGAAATTCCTGGAATGAGGAAAAAGTAAATTGGGAGATTCAAGATACTGGGGAGCAAGATCTAAAGCCCCAGCAAAATGAAGGAGTGTCAGCCATTAAAATAGAAGATCTTCCATTCTGAAGGTTCCGGGGTAGTTCCTATTGACTTTTATTCCATAATTTAATACTATATATTTTGTGTTATTAATTAAACGAAACTTGCAGCGGGGAACATGCAACAATTGCTGTATATTCTCTGCCGCATGTTATATGACATCGTATGGCAGCAGAAAAATTTGAAAGAACAAAGCCACATATCAATGTAGGGACTATCGGACATGTTGACCACGGCAAGACCACTCTTACCGCGGCAATCCTAAAGTACTCACGGCTTAAGGGTTTTAGAGCGTCAGATAAAGGCGTTGAACAGATTGATTCGGCGCCCGAAGAGAGGGCAAGGGGTATTACAATTGCTCTCGCGCATGTTGAATATGAAACTCAAAACAGGCACTATGCTCATATAGACGCTCCGGGACACGCGGATTACATCAAAAATATGATTACCGGCGCCGCTCAAATGGACGGCGCGGTGCTCGTTGTTTCTGCGGCAGACGGCCCAATGCCCCAAACGCGCGAGCATATACTTTTGGCGCGGCAGGTCGGTGTGCCCTCTGTCGTTGTGTTTTTGAACAAAGTGGATCAGGTTGACGACCCCGAGCTTATAGAGCTTGTAGAAACGGAAATTAGAGAGCTTCTTACAAAATATGAGTTTGACGGCGCGAAAACCCCGATCATTAAAGGTTCAGCGCTACAGGCGCTCGAAGCGGGAACTAGCGATGATGAGGCGGCAAAGCCAATAGGAGAACTTCTGCAGGCAATGGATGATTATTTTGTAATTCCCAAGCGCGAGATAGACAAGCCATTTCTTATGCCGGTAGAAGATATTTTCCACATTGAGGGGCGAGGTACCGTTGTTACGGGAAGAGTCGAGAGGGGCAAGATAAAAGTAGGAGAAGAGATAGAAATAGTGGGAATACGGCCTACACAGAAGACCGCGGTTACCGGTGTCGAAATGTTTAACAAATCTCTTGACGAAGGTCTTGCGGGGGACAATGTCGGTATTTTGCTTAGGGGACTGAAGAAAGAGGATGTTGAAAGGGGGCAGGTTCTTGCGGCTCCCAAAAGTCTTACTCCGCACTCCGAGTTTGATGGGGAAGTATATATTCTTACAAAAGAAGAGGGCGGTCGTCATACCCCGTTCTTTACGGGTTACAAACCGCAGTTCTATCTTAGAACAACTGATGTTACGGGAGATGTCACGCTTCCTACGGGTACGGAAATGGTAATGCCGGGCGATACTGTGAATCTTAAAGTAAAATTAGTTGTTTCGGTCGCCCTTGAAGAACAGCAAAGATTTGCCATACGAGAAGGAGGTAAGACCGTAGGCGCGGGAGTTGTTGTGAAAATCGTAAGCTAATTTTCTGGGAAACTAGATTTATGAGTCCTTCAAAAACTGCTACAAAGAAAGTTAAGAAAGTTGAGGCGGAGACAAAAATCCGTATCAAGATAAAGGCCTATGATCACAAAGTGATTGATTCGAGCGTTCGCCAAATTATCGAGACTGCGGTAAGGCATGGCGCGGAAGTGCATGGCCCGTCTCCTCTTCCGACCGAAACCCACAAATACACGGTAAACAGGTCGTCATTTGTAGCTAAAGACGCGCGGGAGCAGTTTGAGATGAGGATACATAAACGGCTGATTGACATTATAAATCCCACGCCGCAAGTAATTGATGCCTTGATGGATTTGAACTTGCCGGCAGGAGTTGATATTGAAATAAAGATGTAATATTATTATTAACGCATCTTGTTTAAAAAGTTTCACAAAAATAAATAACTTATAATATGTTGGCCAACAAATGTCGGGGCTAACCCGATTTTTGTTTAGGCGAGTTATGAATCTTATGAAATTTCTTCTGGGAACAAAACTTGAGATGACGCAGATTTTTGATGAAAATGGGAAAGTCGCCCCCATAACTTTGATTGAAGCGGGGCCTGTTGTGATAACTCAAATAAAGACTAAAGACAAGGATGGATACGACGCCGTGCAGATCGGGTACGGACATAAGAAAAAGTTGACGAAGCCCCTAAAGGGGCATCTCAAAGATCGGGGAAGTTTTCGATGGCTGCGAGAGTATCGCGTAGCGCCGAACGCGGATAAGGCCGGCGATAAGTTTGATGTGTCCGTGTTCAGCGAGGGAGACAAGGTCACTTTGAGCGGAGTATCAAAAGGGAAGGGGTTTCAGGGCGTGGTGAAAAGGCATGGTTTCCATGGTATGCCAAAGACGCACGGCACGAAGAAAAAGCACCGTTCGCCGGGATCCATTGGTTCGCGTTTTCCCCAGCATGTTCGCAAGGGAAAGCGCATGGCTGGCCGCATGGGTTCTGACAGAACAACGCGCCGAGATGTACGAATAGTGAAAATTGACAAGGAGAATAATTTGATTGCGGTAAAAGGCGCGGTACCCGGAGCCCGCGGGACATTGGTTGAGATACGAGGGTAATTTGACAATTTATAGATTAGGAATAATATAAAGTTATATATGATAACATATAGTGTTAAGTTAGAGCCCCAAAATGAGGGTGGATATACCGCTACAGTTCCGGCATTGCCCGGCTGTATTTCAGAAGGCGACACAATAGACAAGGCACTGCGAAATATTAGCGATGCTATAGAGGGCTATATAACAGTCCTTTCCAAGCACAGTCGCGAGATTCCGCTTGAAGTATCAGGACTTCGAAAGGTTCAGGTATTCAAGGCGAATCGCCGCGATAAAGCTACAATTCCAGTGCATGCCTAAATTGCCGCAGATAAAACCCACTACACTTTTGAGGGCTCTCCAAAGAGCCGGTTTTTTTATAGATCATGTGACTGGAAGCCACTACATCTTTTATAAGGACGATAAGAGCACGCCAATTTCTGTGCCGCGGCATAACAAAGATTTAAAACTTGGCACATTGAGAAGTATTTTAAGGCAAGCAAAGATGAGCGTGAAAGAGTTGATCGAGTATCTATAATAGCGCATCTAATAGTGCCCCGTAGCTTACAGGGCACTACGGGGTACACTAAAAT
>JBASTI010000061.1:0-1643 GCA_049274815.1 Candidatus Spechtbacterales bacterium
GTATAATCCCAGAAAATCGATTCTTATCGGAAAGCAATTTAGAAATATAGTAGAAGTTAAAGGCAAATCTGTTTTAGATTTAGGATGCGGATTGGGATTCTTTGCCTTGCTCGCAAAGAGATTAGGGGCAGAGTATGTGCTCGGGGTAGATAATTCTAAGAAAATGATAGAGCTGGCGAGAGCTAAGGCGAAGAAAGTTGGACACGTGATTGATTATAAAGCGAGCGACATTTCCGATCTTGACGCAAAAAGAAAATTCGATATCGTTACGGCGGGATTTGTTTTTAACTACGCATCCAACATAACTGATTTGAGGAAATATCTTCTCGCCGCATCAAAGCATCTCAAAAGTGGGGGTAAATTATTTGGCGTATTGTGTAACCCAGATAATCCATTAAGGGATACGAAGATATTATATCGAGTTGTTTCGATGTCCGGAGGAAGATTGAAAGATGGAACAAAATTACGCTGCGAATTTTATGATGGCAACGGAGATTTTTTATGCTATGATTACAAGTTTCTTTGGTCAAAAAAGACAGCTGAAAACATACTGAAACAGTTGGGCTTTCATAAGATAAAATGGATAGACATAAAAAATATTAATAATAGGCGATTAAAAGTTCCTCGACTTCCTTCCAGCAACATTCTCTTATATGCAACTAAATTATAATAAAATCATCGTACTGAATCCCGGTGGGACAGGGAATAAATACCAAAAATGTCATGGGAAATAACAACATTCTTTATTTCGTAACCGGTAATAAAAGTAAGTTTGATGAAGCCCAAGCAATTTTGGGCGATATTGAGCTTGAGCAGCTTGATATTGATTTGCCTGAAATACAGGAGATTGACTCACGCGCGGTAGTGAAGGCGAAGCTCGAATCCGCGCTTGAGCATCACTCAGGCCCGTTTATTGTGGACGACGTCTCTGTGCGTTGCGAGGCGCTCAACGGCCTCCCGGGTCCCATGATAAAATGGTTTATAAAATCGTTTTCGCTTGAGGAGATGTACGGCTTACTGGAGAAGCTAGGCAATACTAACGCAGAAGTGTCTCTGCTCATTGGCTACGCTCGCGACAGAGAAGATATGAACTTTTTTGAAGGAGTTGTTCGCGGCAAAATAGTCGCGCCGCGAGGTGAAAGCTTTGGATGGGACCCCATTTTTTTACCAGAGGGCTCCGACAAAACTTACGGCGAGATGAGCTATGAGGAGAAAAATAAAGCAAGCCACAGGCGCCTCGCCCTCGATAAGCTCAGGGAATTTTTGGAAAAGAATTCGTAGATTATGAATAAGTTTCAAAAACAAATCAAAAAGTTTTGCAAAGACCGGGACTGGAATCAGTTTTTTGACCCCAAGGATTTGCTTCTCGGCATTGTTGAGGAAGTTGGAGAAATGAGAAATACTGTAAAATGGGTGCAGGGCAAAGAGGCGCTTAAGAAAGTTATTCGGGAAAATAAAGAGGAATTTGAAGACAATATCGGCGACCTATATTGGTTTCTTGCGATTCTCGCGAGCGAGAACAATATTGATGTTGACGAAGCTATATCAAAAGTAATTGGGCGAAACAAAAAAAGATTCCCGATTGCAAAGACCAAATCAAGACACACCAATACAAAATTCGGCGGTTTCGATAAAAATAATCC
>JBASTI010000062.1:0-6969 GCA_049274815.1 Candidatus Spechtbacterales bacterium
ATGTTTGTGTATAATATTGAAAACTAAGACGTGTATAATTACGGCCGCATACAATAATACAAGAGTAAGTACTGCCGCGATAGTAAGGAACAGAAGTTTTGTGGTATTATGGTTCTACGTTCTTTGAGTAAAAAATAGGAGGAAATGGATATGAGTAAGGTCCTCACAGCCGAAGTGGTAGGGCGAAAAGATTTGACCGACGATCTCTTTATCCTATGGCTTGCGCCGCGGACGGCCGAAAAATTTAGTTTCAAACCCGGGCAATACTGCACAATAGGTATGGGTGGAATCTGGCGGGCTTACTCTATAGTTTCCGCGCCGCATGAGGAGCACCTAGAATTTTTCGTGGAATTACTTCCCGATGGGAAGCTGACGCCCCTTCTTCATAAGCTTAAAGTGGGGGATAGTGTTGATTTACTTCCCAGAGCAAAGGGCATTTTCATCTTTGAGCCGCAATACAAAAATCACGTGATGGTGGCGACGGTCACGGGCATTGTGCCGTATGTCAGCATACTGCGGGACTTTGTTTGTAGATCGCTTAGCTCCGGATTGCGCGAGGAAGAGGTTGGCAGCAATTTCTATATCCTGCATGGCGCAAGTTATATGGACGAGTTCGGATATTATGATGAGCTATCTCACCTCGAAGACACCTGTCCCTTATCCGACATGACGGTTATCTATGTGCCGACCATAAGCCGGCCGAATGAAGATAGAAATTCGGGGTGGGAGCATCAGGAAACAGGGCGAGTAAACATTGTCGTAGAGGACTTTCTTAGGGGAACATACCTTCGTGCGGATAAAACCCTTATCTATGCCTGCGGGCATCCCGGCATGATAAATGATGTCAAGGCGCGCCTTCTGCCCAAGGGCTGGAAGGTAAAAGAAGAAAGATTTTGGAAGGGGTGAGAGGTACGCAAATGGCAAAGAAGCAAAGCAGGCCGGAGTGGCAGAGATTTAAAGATTTGTTGTATCTTAAGATGCGGCCGGATGACATTGAGCTTGTCATGGAATCCTATAATGATGCTAAAACAGGACATGGCTACGAGCAGCAAGTGCGAGATAGTGGTGAAAGATATTTTGAGCATCCAAAACGAGTCGCAGTTAATCTGATACACGAGCTTGAAATCTATGATGCGGATATGATTATAGCCGCTTTGCTCCATGATTTAGTTGAAGATACTTTTACGTTTGGGGCAATAGAGGAGGCCGCGAGCCGCATTCAGCGCAGGTACAATAAGCGCGTCGCTACCTTTGTGCTGGCTTTGACTAAAGAACCCTGCGATCGAGAAGAAGACAAGCCCGAAAGAGACAGGCGATATTTTGAAAGAATTGCAAACGAAGGGCCCAAAACTATGATTCTTAAACTGGCCGATCGATTGGATAATTTGCGTGATTTGCGTAGATGCAGCGTGGAAAAAAAACAGCATTATGTGGAAGAAACGGAATGCTATATATTGCCCCTAACGCTTGAGGCGGTACGACAGGTTACGGCAGAGATGGCCGCGAGGATTACAAAAGTCAATATTGAAATGATCAAAATCTGCGAACGAACGCGCCGCTGTCTGGCGCAACGATAGTTAGTAATACTAATCGGGTCACATTTGCGATGACCCGATTTTTTATTTATAATGCGAGTGTGAAGAAAAGCACCAAACAAAAACTCGCGGTCTTTGACATAGACGGGACGATTTTTCGCTCGTCGCTTTTGATTGAGCTTGTGGAGAGGATGATTGAGGAGGGTTTATTTCCGCAGAAGATGCGCGTTATTTATGGCGAAGAGTATCAGAGGTGGCTGGATCGCAGAGGGTCATACGATGATTATATAAAAAAAGTTGTGGGGGCATATATTAGTAATATAAAGGGCGTTCGGCTTTCCGATGCTATGGATATAGCAGAGCGTCTTATGATATTTCATAAAAACAGAGTTTATAGATACACAAGAGACCTTGTTTCCAAGCTCAAAAAGACCCATTTTTTACTCGCGATTTCCCACTCCCCCTATCACATAGTAGAACCATTCTGCCGCGAATGGGGATTTCAGAAAGTGTATGCTATGATATACGAAATAGATGAGAACGAAATTTTTACGGGCAGGGTTATGCACGAAGATTTTATGAAGCAGAAGGATAAAGTATTAAAACGCGCGGTCGAAAAAGAAAATTTGACGCTCAAAGGATCCGTGGGCGTGGGGGATTCGGAATCGGATATCCCGATGCTCAAAATGGTTTCTCGTCCGATTGCGTTTAATCCAAATAGAAATTTGTATCAGGCGGCAAAAAGAAATAGATGGGAAATCGTGGTGGAACGCAAAGACATGATTTATAAACTATAGAGTCGAAAGGCCTAGGGGAAGGGACTTGCCAGTGGAGTTTGATTAGTGTTAGTATATTTAATCTTGTAGCTTGACAATAATTTTGAAATAAAAGAGGAGGTTTTATGCTGGATCGTTATACGTTGAAGCCGATGAAAGAACTTTGGCATCCTCAGGCGAAATTTCAGTTTTGGCACAATACGGAATGCGCGTGGCTGAAAGCCAGAGTTGCGTTTGGCGAAGTTCCCGAAGAAGCCCTTGAATCCGCAGAAGCGGTGAAAATCACAAACGCTATACTAAAGCGCGCGAAAGAGCTCGATGAAGTGTACGATCAAGATATGATTGCTTTCGTGGTCGCGATACAAGAGCAAATGGGGGAGTGGGCAAGCGAATATCACAAGCGCGTTACCTCCTATGACATAGAGGACCCGGCGCTCATAATGCCGTTACGCGCAGCCTGCATGCTTATTATTAGCGAGGCAGTTGAACTTGAATGCGTGTTGCGCAAGAAGGCGCATGAGCACAAGTGGACATTGATGATCGGCCGCACTCATGGCCAGTATGCCGAGCCGACAACCTTCGGGCATTTGCTTATGGTGTACGCGGAGGCAATCCGCCGAAGTATTGAGCGCCTGGAATTTGTTTTGGACCACGAATTGAGCGAAGGAAAAATGTCGGGCCCGGTCGGTATGTACGGTGAGATAAATCCCGCGATGGAAGAAAAGGCGCTTTCGTATATGGGCCTAAAACCAGCCAAAGCCGAGACGCAAATTCTTCAGAGAGATAGGCATGCGGCGGTTGTGGCGGCGCTTGCGATCCTTGCGGGCACCATTGAGCAGATGGCGAGAACTTTTTGGGAGATGATGCGAAGCGATGTCGGCGAGTTGCGCGAATCGCGAAAGCCAAACCAGCGCGGATCGAGCTCTATGGCGTGGAAGAGGAATCCAATCCTGATAGAGCGTCTTGAGGGATTGCCAAGATTGATTCGCGGATTCCTTTCGGCGCAGATGGAAAGCATCGCGACTCCCGAGGGAAGAGATATTTCCCAGTCCATTGTGGAGCGGCACACTTTGCCTGATGCCACATCATTGGCCCATTACGCTGTGGTGCGTATGGCGCGTTGCATTGAACGCATGGAGGTTTTCCCCAAGAAAATGCTTCGGAATCTTGCAAATACGCAGGGCGTCTGGGCGGGTCAGCGGGTGCAGACAGCGCTCATGGATGCGGGGGTGGCCTATGATGTTGCCTATAAATACATCCAAGCCGCGGGGTTTAGAGCGACTGACGAGGAAACCCCTATGATTCAAATTTTGCGCGATCTTTCTTTATCCGATAAAGACGAACGAACCGCCGTGAATATTTTGGGATATGTGCCTTTGTCAAGGTTCTTTGAGCCAATACCGTACATCAGGATAGGAATAGAACATATTTATAGTCGAGTTTAGCTCGACTTTTTTGTTGGGTCTTCCTATCTGTTGACGGAAATTTTTAGAAGGTTTATAATACGGTGTTAGATAAAGGAGGTCAGTATGGCGGAAGCTAAGGTTTGGTTTTCCGAGGAAACGCGCTGCATGCTAGAGAGCGAAGGAATAAAAGAAGGAGTTTCGATCCGCGTTATTGCTACGAAAGCTCTGCAGTCTATTGGCATTGTACACGCTTACAATAGAGAAGGGAAAGTGTTTGTAGAGCTGGACGGCTTAACTAAAAGTGTCCTTTCCGTCATCGAAATACCTCGAACCCTACACGGAAAGCTCGAAGTTTACCTGAATACTTCCAAGGAGGTATATGGGGGATTGACTCGCATAGCAAAAGAGATGGGATTTTCTGTAGAGGATGTTTTCCACAGGGCGGTAGGGCTATATGGGGCAATTCGTATTTTGCGTTGTCGCGGAAGTGCCTTCGGAATCGCAACCCTATCTCCTCGTGTACTTTACGCTGAACTTTTCATCCCGGGAATTACGGTTCTCTAGCCACAGTCGAGTTTAGCTCGACTTTTTTATTTTTTAAAAAATATGGTATTATAGGAGTATGCTGGATATAAAATTTATTCTAGAAAATCCGGAGGTTATCAAGGATGCTGTCAAGAAAAAGTTTATGAAGGTTGATGTGGACCGGATTTTGGAATTGGATAAAAAAAGGCGGGATACTTTGCGGGTTGTGGAGAGTTTGCGGGCGGAGCAGAATAGGGCGACATACGCGATAAGCGGAGCGAAAAACAAGGAAGAGAAAAGGGAGATAATCGGAAAAATGGGAACAGTGAAGGAAGAGCTCCGAGGCGCGGAAGGTACGCTCGATGTAACAGAGGATGAACTGAACAGTTTATCAAAGCAGGTTCCGAACATTCCGTTTCCCGAAGCACCGGTTGGCCCAGACGATAAAGCAAATGTTGTGTTGCGAGAAGTCGGCAAGAGAACAGAATTTTCTTTTGAACCTAAGGACTACTTAACTCTGGCAGAATCGCACGACTGGATTGACATTGAGCGAGCCGCCAAAGTATCCGGAAGCCGATTTGGGTACATAAAAGGGGACTTAGCCTTTCTTGAGTTCGCTATTGTGCGCTACGCGCTTGATTTTTTGACAAAAGAGGGATTTACCCCCGTTCTTCCTCCCGTTTTAGTGAAACCCGAATATATGGACTCGATGGGTTTTCTACACGGCGAAGCGGCAGACGATGTATATTATTTAGAAAAAGACAAGTTATATTTAGTCGGCACATCGGAACAAGCAATTGGTCCCATGCACGCGGGCGAAGTATTCAGGGAAGAAGATTTGCCGCGTAGGTATGTCGGCTTCTCCACTTGTTTCCGCAGGGAAGCCGGCTCATACGGGAAAGACACAAAAGGTATTTTACGGGTGCATCAGTTTGATAAAATAGAGATGGTTGTTTTTGCTCATCCCGATAAGTCCCGCGAGGAGCATAAATACATGCTTTCCCTTAATGAAAAAATGATGCAAGCGCTAAAATTGCCATACAGAGTTGTGCATATTTCAACTGGCGACATGGGACTTGCGAAAGCCGAACAATTTGATATCGAAACATGGATACCATCGGAGCGAAGATTCCGCGAAACACACTCGGCGAGCAATATTACGGATTTTCAAGCCCGCCGGCTGAATATTAAATTTGGAAAGGATCGTAAGTTTGTCCACATGCTGAACGGCACCGTCTTTGCCATCGGCCGCACCCTTATCGCGATAATTGAAAATTATCAAACAAAGGATGGCGAAGTAGAAGTTCCCAAAGTTTTGCAGGGTTATTTGGGGAAGAAAAAGATAAAATAAAACCGGCTATATAGCCGGCGAAATTCATTGCTTTACTCGAAACCTACATACGCCCGTCGTATTTGTAGGAATTGAGTTTCGTGGTTTTTTCGAATTAGTCGTACTGTCGAATCCCGCATTTTTTGCAAGCCGTTCAATTCGGGGTTTTCTTTAAAGGAGATTAGATCCCCGACATGCAATCTGCTTAATCTACGTTGCGACTCATGAGCAAGTCCAGGTTTTCCGTATTTGTCTACTCTGATGACAGCTTCAACGGCAACTTCCCGAGTTCGGCCATCTTGACCCCTTACCTTTATATTCGCAGATAACAGGTAGCCCGCATGCTGGCTATCAACCCAATCCTTGTATGTAATTATGCCGAATTGCCAATCCTCACCAAAGTTATAGATACTGCTGTCAAATTGTTCCAGATAGCCATCGACCTCTCCAATGTTGGAAGTCAGTACCTCTACCGTATATTCCTCTTCGCATGCGCCTGCCACCAAGGTTAAGAGTATGACCGCAGCCAACGCTCCCACTGACATTAGTCTCCGCAATTTTTTCAAAAGAACACCTCCCCCTATTTGTTACTAGCACTATAGCATGCCCCCAAAAAAGCGTCAAGTAGTTATTGGACGGTATGGCCGGCCGAAAAGAAAAATTCGGCGTTTTAATTTTCGCTTAAGCAGAAAAATTTTATATATTATAATTCCAGTACTCGCATTTTTTGGGATTTTGTATTTCTTTTTTGTTTCCGATATGCTCGAGGTAAAAGAGGTTAATATATCGGGCTTAAAAGTGGTGAGCGAGGAGGAGGTACGCAATCGGATCAATGATGTTTTGGGCCAAAAAAAATTTGGGATTCTAAAATCAAAAAATTATTTTCTTCTTTCAAGGAATAAATTGCAAAGCTCGATTTTAGTTTCGTTACCCAAAATATCAAGTGTTCGAATAGAAAAAACAATGGAAGCGCTTAATATCGCCCTAGAGGAACGCGAAGCAATCGGTATTTGGTGTCTAGCGAAGCGAGACAAGGCGCAAGCCGACGTGTGTTTTTATTTCGATAAAGAAGGCGTAATTTTTGAGGAATCTCCAAAGAGCTCGGGTTCGTTGTTTATGTCAATAGAGGACATGCGCGACGTTGAGCCCAATATTGGTGGCGATATTTTGAGCGAATCAGAAATTTTATTATCTCGAGAAGCGCAAAGATTGGCGAACGGAAATTTCTCATTCGGCGTAAAGGCGCTTGTAATTACAGGGGAGGGGGGGTATGAGCTTTTGACTACGGATGGTTGGCGGGCACTTTTGAGTACGAGCGATAGTTTAGAGTATCAGCTCTCAAATCTAAAGTATGTTCTTGACGAAAAAATAAAGACCCGCCGCGGCGATCTTGAGTA
>JBASTI010000063.1:0-8185 GCA_049274815.1 Candidatus Spechtbacterales bacterium
ATCGTGGAACAACAAGGCAATTTACATTCGGACTGTTATTGACTCGAGCGTTACAAACCCTCATCCGTGCATAGCTGCGATAGAGCAATGGAACCATCAAGTTGGCGCGAGATTCTGTCTGATTTCAGACCGAGGATCTGACGTGATTCGATTTTTTGAACGAGGCCAGGAACAATGGCCATTTACAGTTTATCGTGAAAAGAACGGCGCAAGGATCGCGGGCGTATGCCTAAATTATACCGAGGACGGAGAGATGCTGGGCATTAGACCCGGCCTGGTAGCACGCGCAGATATTTACATAAATCGAGATATTCCCAATATGGACCACTACAAACGGATGAACTTCTGGGGTCATGAGATAGTCCACGCGTTCATGCTTGACGACCATCCGGATGACGACATAAATAGCATCGCGTCGTACCAGAGACAGGGCCGCCTGCTATATGGGCCTTCATGGGAGGATGTCAAAGGCATTGCTAAAATATACGGCCTTGAAGATCTCACTGTTCGGCCGGAGGATCTCGACGGGATAGAAAATGTCATAAGTATGTGGCACGAAGACCGCTATGGCAAACGCCGCTATCTTAACGGTTGGCGAAGGTGGACATTCTGGATGGCGCGTTTCGCGGCTGCACGCCCCGGCGTTTCGCCAAATGATTTGGGAAGTTTAGTGCCCTTTGAAACCTATTGGGTCAAAGCTAAAAAGGAGGCTCTGCTCGGCTTTGGCCGCTTCGAGCTTACAGTGCTCCCGGACAGCCACTATAGGTGGGAATATAGATAAGAGCAAAAATTTTACCCCGATGTCCATCGGGGTTTTTTATTTACAAAATGCAATTTTCGCAGTATTATAAGAGCTAAATATGGAAATTTCATTAGCCGCGGAGGAGATCGTTCATATTTATGGGTTTTCAATCACAAACACACTTATCCTCGCGTGGATCGCAATGGGTATTTTGATATGCTTTGGCGCGGCGGCAACATATAGACTCGTTCCTGTACCGGGAAGATTGCAAAATTTCTTTGAGCTTATTGTTGAAAAATCGTACGATTTTGTAAAAAGCATAATCGGCTCCGACAAGGATACAGAAAGAGTTTATCCTTTTATTATCACTTTTTTTATATTCATACTTTTATCCAATTGGCTGGGACTTATTCCGGGTGTCGGGACAATCGGAATCGCGGGACGCGGTGAACATCACTTTCTGCCATTTTTACGAGCGCCAGCAAGCGACCTTAACACAACCCTTGCATTCGCGTTTATTTCTGTTAGTATAACCAATATATTCGGAATCGCCGCTATAGGATTTTCAAAATATATAGGCCGCTTTATTTCCTTCAAAAGCCCCCTCGCTTTTTTTGTGGGATTGCTGGAAACAGTCGCCGAAGTTGCCAAGATCATTTCTTTTTCATTTCGACTTTTCGGAAACGTATTCGCGGGGGAGGTGCTCTTGATAGTTGTTGCGGCTCTGATTCCCTATATAGCCCCCATTCCCTTTCTTGGACTTGAAATATTTGTCGGATTTATTCAGGCGCTTGTGTTTTCGATGTTGACACTCGTGTTTATAAAAGTCGCGATCACAGAAACAGAGCATTAAAATTAAATTATAAAAATATGGAATTGGAAGCTGTTAAAAATTTAGCCGCGGCATTGGCCATAGGCATTGGCTCGTTAGGCCCAGCGCTTGGCATAGGTATTCTTGCGGCAAAGGCAATGGAGGGAATCGCAAGGAATCCGGAGGCGGCACCGAAGATACAGACAGCGATGATTCTCGCAATCGCGTTTGCCGAAGCGGTCGCGATTTACGCGCTTGTCGTGGCGCTGATGATTAAATTCGTCTAGAAATGGCGGAGCTTTTCGAAAATCTTGAAATAAAATGGCAATTACTTCTTGCGCAAGCAGTTAATTTTCTTATCCTTCTTTTTGTCCTAAAAAAATTCCTATATAAACCAATGCTGCGCTTTCTGCGCGAGCGACGCGAAGGAATTGCGGAAGGGTTAAAAAAATCAGAGCTTGCGGAACAGAAATTTCAGGAAATGCGCGTAGTTCAGGCGCGCGAGCTTGCCAAAACAAGAAAGGAGGCGCAGGGAATTATTGAGGAGGCGAAAAAACGCGCCAATGAAGCAAAAAATGAGATAGTTGCCAACGCAAAGCAAGAGACAGAAGGAGTATTTAAAAAAGCCGAAAAAGATATTGAACAAATGAAAAATCAGCGCCTCGAAGAAGCCGAGCAGGAGATCGGCAAGCTCGCGCTCGCGGGAATGGAGTACCTTTTGCGAGAGAAGATGACCGAGGAGAAAAGGGCGACTTTGCAGGAAGAAGCAATAGCGCATATAAAATCAACAAAAAATGCTTCCTAAAGAATACGCACAACTATTATACGAAGTTCTGGAAAATAAACGCACCGATCAGCAAAACGAAATCTTAAGCCGCTTCAAAAATATTTTAGCCCGCAAGAAGGAATCTTATCTTGCCCCAGCTATTCAGCGTGAATTCATAAAAATTCAAGTCCAGAAATCGCGGGAAAACATTACCTATATATCAAGCGCTTCTACATTAGCGAACGCGCGAAGGAAGGAATTGGCGGGCCTGTTTTTGGAACCCATGGAATTTTCGGAGAACTTATCTCTGCTCGGAGGTATCGCGGTCAGGCAAAAAGACAAAGTCTATAATGCGACACTGCGAAAGCGAATGGAATTACTGCGATCTTCATTATGACTACTCCACTTGAAGAAAAACTTAAACGAGAACTCGAAGGACTGCCGGAAGCTGTGCAGGAGAATTTTGGACGTGTGATAAAGATTGGCGACGGAATTGCTACTGTTTCCGGATTGAGCCAAGTGCTTGCATCAGAAATGGTTGCCATATATCCGGGCACAAGCGCGCAAAATCCGGAAGAAATAAAGGAAGATAGCCCTATCTATGGCCTCGCGCTTAATCTTGAGGAATACCAGATTGGGGTTGTGATTCTAGGGGAGTACGAAAATATTTCCGAAGGAGATATTGTAAAAACAACGGGCCGCGTGCTTGAGGTGCCCGTTGGCGAGGAGCTTTTGGGAAATGTTTTAAACCCTTTGGGCGCGTCCCTTGAAGGGAAAACATTTAACGCCGCCGCGTATTACCCCATTGAAAAAATCGCGCCCGGAGTTATCGCCCGCGAATCCGTGAACGAACCGCTTCATACCGGCATCAAAGCAATTGACTCGATGATACCTATCGGCAGAGGACAGCGAGAACTTATAATAGGCGATCGCCAGATTGGAAAAACCGCTCTTATTATTGATACAATTTTGAATCAGAAAAACGAACCCGAAGATAAACGGCCCTATTGCATATATGTGGCCATTGGCCAAAAGGAATCAAAAACCGCAAAAATTGTTGATCTATTAAGGCGCGAGGGCGCGATGGACTACACCGTCGTGGTATCTGCCGCCGCGTCAGATCCGGCTTCACTATTATATATCGCGCCGTACAGCGGATGCGCTATGGGGGAATATTTTATGGACCAGGGAAAAGACGCGGTTATTTTCTACGACGATCTTACTAAGCACGCGTGGGCATATCGTCAGCTTTCTTTGCTTTTGCGCCGTCCTCCGGGGCGCGAGGCATATCCGGGTGATGTATTTTATCTTCACTCCCGGCTCCTTGAGAGAGCCGCAAAAATGAACAAGGATCACGGCGGCGGCTCGCTTACCGCGCTCCCTGTCATAGAAACACAGGCAGGCGATATTTCAGGATACATCCCAACAAATGTAATTTCCATTACAGACGGTCAGATTTACCTTGAGCCGGATCTTTTCTTTAAGGGTATAAGACCCGCTCTCAATGTTGGACTTTCTGTGTCGCGCGTGGGCTCCAAAGCGCAGACAAAGGCAATGAAAAGGGTGGCCGGAAAGCTTCGGCTTGACCTCGCCCAATACCGCGAGCTCGCGGTATTCGCGCAGTTTGGATCAGAGCTTGACGAGGCAACACAAAAACGTCTCCGGAGAGGGGAGCGCCTAACAGAACTTCTGAAGCAGGTCCAATACTCTCCAATGCCCTGGTACAAGGAAGTTGCGGTAATATATGCGGCCGTAAACGGGCATTTGGATAATTTAGTAGTTGGAAAGATTGCGGAATGGGAAAAAGGATTTTTGAAATACATAGATGATATGAAGCCAGAGATATTCCTGGAATTACAAAAATCCGGAGATCTTACAGAAGAGACCGAAAATAAATTGAAAAAAGCATTAGAAGAATTTCCACAAAATGCCTAGCACGCGCGATATAAAAAGGCGTCAAAAATCGGTAAGCAACACGAAGCAAGTTACAAAAGCTATGGAGATGGTGGCGGCTTCAAAAATGCGCAAATCCCAACTTGTCGCGCTTCAATCGCGCCCATACGCGGAAAAAGCGATAGCTTTGCTTGGCCATATTAAAGCGGGGTCGCCGGACCTGCGGAATATTTTTTTGGACGGAAATCCTGAATCGAAAAAACTTCTCGCCGTTGTGGTAACATCCGACAAGGGCCTATGCGGCGGTCTGAATAGCGCGGTTATTCGTGAAAGTTCTAAGCTATTTCTGCAATACAAAAATATGGGGCATGAGACAGAACTTCTACTTGTTGGCGTAAAGAGCAAAGCGAATTTTGAGCGTATGGGACTCAAGATACATGAGACATTCCGGGGTGTTGGCGATTATGTGACGCTTGAAGAGATAAAACCCATCGCGCAATTTATTCAGGGAAAATATAAAATAGGTGAATTTAATAAAGTCGTCGCGATTTATACCGAGTTTATTTCTACGCTAAAACAAAAGGTTGTACAGAGACAAATTCTTCCCATAATCGAAGAGCGGGGGGTCAATGGTCAATCGTCAATTGTAATTGGTCAAGAGTACATATTCGAACCAAGTCCCAAAGCAGTACTGGAAAATTTAATTCCTTTCTTGATTGATATTTATGTTTATCATATAATTCTTGAATCAAACGCTTCCGAACACTCGGCGCGCATGGTCGCCATGAAAAACGCGTCCGACAGCGCGGAGAATATATTAGACGAATTAACATTGACATATAATAAGGCGCGCCAAGCCGCGATAACAAGAGAAATTACGGAAATCACAGCGGGCGTGGAGGCACTGAAATAATATGCCACACATCTCACAAATAATCGGGCCAGTAGTTGATGTGGAATTTGAGGGAAAATTGCCCAACATCAACGAGGCGCTAGAAATAAGGAAAGACGATAAGAGTCGGCTTGTTTTGGAGGTGGCACAACATCTCGGTTCATCAAAAGTACGGGCCGTAGCCATGGGCTCCACAGACGGTCTTATGCGCGGTGCCGAAGTAAAAGCAACTGGCAAGCCGATCGAGATGCCTGTGGGAGAAAAAACGCTTGGGAGAATGTTCAATGTAGTGGGGGAGCCGATTGACGGCCTTGGGGATATCGGCGAGGTGGATCTGGCGCCCATACATCGAGAGCCGCCTCTATTCACTGATCAATCCACCGAAACAGAAGTGCTGGAGACCGGTATCAAGGTCATTGACCTCATCGCTCCAATCACAAAGGGCGGAAAGGTGGGGCTATTTGGCGGCGCGGGAGTCGGAAAAACCGTACTCATACAGGAACTCATCCGCAACATTGCCGAAGTACATGAAGGATACTCTGTGTTTGCCGGAGTCGGGGAACGAACACGCGAGGGAAATGACCTCTATGCCGAGATGAAAGAATCTGGCGTGCTTAAAAAAACATCGCTCGTTTTTGGCCAGATGAATGAGGTACCGGGCGTGCGCCAGCGCGTTGGGCTCTCTGCGCTTACAATAGCCGAGCATTTCCGCGACACAAGCGGGAAAGACGTATTGCTTTTTATAGACAACATATTCCGCTTCACGCAAGCGGGTTCGGAGGTTTCCGCGCTTCTTGGCCGCATGCCTTCGGCTGTAGGATATCAGCCGACGCTTGCCACGGAAATGGGCGAATTGCAGGAACGCATTACCTCCACAAAGAAGGGGTCTGTGACATCTGTGCAGGCAATTTATGTGCCGGCAGATGATCTCACTGACCCTGCGCCTGCGACAACTTTCTCGCATTTAGATTCCACAATCGTACTCTCTCGCGCCCTTACGGAGCTTGGGATATATCCCGCAGTTGATCCGCTCGACTCTTCTTCTGCTGTTCTCGATCCTACAATAATCGGCGGGGAGCACTATAATGTCGCGCGCGAGGTGCAAAGAATCCTCCAGCGCTACAAGGACTTACAGGACATTATCGCGATCCTTGGAATGGAGGAGCTTTCAGAGGAAGATAAAATCACTGTGTATCGCGCGCGAAAAATCCAACGTTTCCTATCCCAACCCTTCTTTGTCGCGGAAACATTCACAGGCACTCCGGGCAAATATGTATCGCGCCAAGATACCGTCCGAAGCTTTAAGGAAATTATTGAGGGAAAATACGATGATATAGAAGAAAGTGCTTTTTATATGAAGGGGTCAATAGACGAGGTAAAATGATTCATCTTATCGTCCTTAATTTAAAAGAAAAAATATTTGATGGAAATGTCGAATCCATTACAATCCCGGGCGAAGCGGGCGAGCTTACGGTGTTGCCAAACCATGTGCCGATTGTGACAGCCATGAGAGAGGGCGCTATCAACGCCCTAATGGCGAGTAGGGAAAGGTATGAAGGAGAAGAGAGAAAGTACTTTGAAAGTAAAGGAGGGATATTTGAGTTCGCTAATAACGAAGCAACGATATTACTTTAGGAGTACGATTCTATGCATACCGTAAAAGTGCCAAATGAATTACTGAATGCTCACGAATGCGAAGCGCTTGCGCTCACCTGTATGGATTTTCGGTTTAGGGAAGCTACCCAGCAATTTGTGAGGGAAGGTCTTGGCATAAAACAGTTCGACGGCCCAATCAGCATTCCGGGAGCATGCAAGGGACTCGCAGACGCGGATTCCGTAGTTTATGAATTTGCAAAGTTTGCTATTGGAACTGCGATAAGGGTTCATCACATTAAAAAGGTAGTGATCATACATCACGCGGAGTGCGGCGCTTACGGAATTCCCAACCCCGAAGAGGAATTCCAAAAAGAAACAGAGGACGAGAAAAAGGGAGACGCGATCCTCGGCGACCTTTTCCCGGATCTCTCCTTTCAGATGTTCTTTGCGAAAAGAGGGGACGGCGAGATAATTTATCTGCCCGTAGAATAAAAAGACCCCCGCAACTGCGGGGGATTTATTTTACGGGAATTTTTACGAAAAAGGTTGTGCCTTTGCCAACTTCACTCTCAAAAGAAACTTTCCAGCCCAAGCTGTCGGCTATCATCTTTACTATAAAAAGACCGAGGCCAGTACCCTGCTCTTTAGCGTCATTTGCGTTAGAGGCCCTGAAAAATCTGCTGAAAACTTTCGGCTGGTCCTCTTTAGGAATACCGATGCCGTTATCGGCGCACGAAAAAATATATTCTCCCGGATTCTTGTTGAGCGCGATAGTTACCCTCCCCGCTTTTTTGTACGAATATTCGGCTGCGTTGATAATAATATTTGAAAATATTTGATACGCCAATGATTTATTTGCATGTATTGGAAATCTATCACCCTCCTTTTCAAAAGATAGAAAAAGGGCCGGAAATCTTTTTTTTGTTGTAGCGATTATACTTTCTATTTCGCTATCAAGATTTACAACTTTTATTTGGGTACCGTCCCTTTCTACGCGCGAAAGAACAAGCAAATCATCGATAAGATTACTTAAGTCTTTATTGTGCTTATATACATCGCCTAATGTCTTCTGCTGCGCTTGTGTAAGCTCGCCACGTTTAAACAGCCAATCCAATGTCCAGTTAATTGCCGTAAGTGGATTGCGAAGCTGATGACCGATTATGGATAGAAACTCTTCCCTAAATCGTTCCCTTGTTTTTCTATCGGTAATGTCCGGCTCAATTCCTACAAAAAATTTAACGCTCCCGTCCGTATCTAATATGGGCGAAATGTGCAGTTCCATCCAGCGCTCCGTTCCGTCTTTTCTTTTATTGCGGACTTCTCCGACAAATGGCTGCTTCAGGTCTTTAATTTTATGCCACATATCCGCATAAAACCCCTTGGGCATGTTGCCGCCCCACAAATCCGCGGGATTTTTACCCAGCATCTCCTCCGCAGAAAATCCCGTATTTTTTTCCGCCGCTTTGTTCGCGTACAGGATATTGG
>JBASTI010000064.1:0-4017 GCA_049274815.1 Candidatus Spechtbacterales bacterium
AGCTCGATGTACTTATATCGCCAGAGCGGGCAAAGGGTCTTTGTCTATTGGAAATAGAGCTTGTCAATGAAAAAGATCCCGTAGATCTACCATCCTTTCTTGCTATAGAAAGAGAAGTGACAGATGATCCCGCGTATTTGAATTATGAAATTTCAAGGAGAAGATAGAAGATAAGTCCTTCGGCAAGCTCAGGATAAATAAAATAAAACGGTCCGATTAATTCGGACCGTGTTTTTGTTTAGCTACTCAAAGCTAAGCGTGAGCTTGCCAGTAAGCATAAGATGCGCAGCCAGTCGGCTGAACATTGCGTTGGCAAACATGTCGCTTCTTGTGGCCGCGATATGCCAGGGATAAAATCGGCAGCCGAAGATTTTTTCCGCGCCTTTGTGGCCTTTAGCGGGTTTTATTGAGCCGTTTTTAAATAGAAAGATTGGCACGTCGAATTCCGGGTCCCGTGCACCGAACACCTGCTCTCTTGTAAATTCTATCGCGTAAAAATGCGCGCCTTCTCCTTCGCGGGATGTATCAACAATAGCGCGGTTTGAATTCGCAGGTTCGTAATACTCATTGAGATCAATTACCTTATTTTTATCTGCGGTAGCACCCGTTTCTTCTTCAAATTCTCTTGTTGCAGTTTCAAACGGCGTTTCCCCCGGATCAATGAATCCCCCAGGTGCGCAAAGAACCCTACCCCCCATATTTTTCCGTTCTTCTTCTACTAGGCCAATATAGAGTTCTCCCGCATGAATAACATAGGGTATCATTACAGACCCTCCACCGCTGGGCTCATGAAAGAGCATGCCATCGAATCCTTCCGCACGCATGCCGTAGCGCAATTCTATGCCCATCTTTTCGTTGTAAAGGCGCAATCCAGAGGTAAGTGGAGTTATGTCTGCGCTGCCCTGTCCTACGGTCAGCTCAACTTTCCATCCGCGTCTCGTCTCTTCTTCGTCGGTAAGGGGCCGAATTATATCAGGATTCACTCCTGGGAACTCTTTCCCTACAGCCATGAGTTCACCTCCCGTCTTCTATGCTATCAGCTTTCTTGATTTTGTCAACTTACGATGTTATGGTGGGTTTATGGAATTACTAAACACTTCAAAAGATTTATACATACTCCGTCTTGATTCCGGAGAAGAATTGCGCGGGGAGGTAGAAAAATTCTGCGGAGAGCAGGGGGTTAGCGCAGCTTGGGTAAACGCGCTCGGATCTTGTAAAGAGCTCGAGCTTGCCCATTATAATCTTAAAAATAAACAGTACGAAACTAAAAGTTTTTCAGAGAATCTTGAAATTGTGACGGTAGTTGGCAATGTTGCGCTGAAACCCCTCGACGATGCTCATGGCAAGGGACATATGCCCTTTATTCATATCCACGGCACATTTAGCAATCCGGGAATGGCAGTAATCGGCGGCCACATAAATCGCTGTATCGTTTCGGCTACTTGCGAAGTCAGCATTCTGAAGGTCGAAGGAAAGATGGGCCGAAAATATGACGAGCTTACGGGACTGCATCTTTTGTGTAATTTATGAAAAAAGTTTATTTAGATTACGCATCTACAGCGCCCGTGGACCCTGCTGTGCTAAAAGCGATGGAGCCGTATTTTAGAGAGAAGTTTGGGAATCCCGGGGCGATGCATCATTTCGGCCAGGAAGCGCAGGCGGCAGTTGATAGTAGTCGGCAGAAAATAGCCGATTTTTTTGGCTGTCAGTTTGAAGAAATAATTTTCACCGGCTCGGCAACCGAATCAAACAATCTTGCGATGCGAGGAATAGTAAAACATTTTTCGCAAAATGTGAGGGGTCTCACCCCGCACATCGTAACTTCGGCGGTTGAACATAAAAGCGTGCTTGAGACATGCCGTTCTTTAGAGAAAGAAGGGGTTGAAGTTACGTATCTTCCAGCCGCAAAAGACGGCTTTGTGCGGCCAGGGGACGTGGAAGCAGCAATCAAAGAAAACACTGTGCTCATCTCTATAATGTATGTAAACAATGAAATCGGTACGGTACAACCAATAGGTGAAACTGCGAAGGCGATTGGCAATTTCAAAAGATCCAAATCCCAATTTCCACTCTTCCATACTGACGCAGTCCAGGCCTTGAACTATCTCGATTGCAACGTCGAAAATCTTGGCGTTGATTTGCTCACTTTTTCCGGCCACAAGATTTATGGACCAAAAGGAATTGGGGGACTTTATGTCAAAAAGAGTATCCTCATTACTCCGATTATTACAGGAGGAAATCAGGAATGGGGATTACGCTCGGGTACAGAAAATGTGCCCTATATTGTAGGCCTGGGGAAAGCGGCTGAAATCGCAGAAAAAATGCGCAAAAAAGAATCCGTGCGACTTAGCAAATTGCGCGACTACTTTATTGATGAAGTTTTGGGAAAAATCCCGGGCGCCCAACTCAATGGATCTAGAGAAAACCGGATCGCAAACAATGCGAACTTTCTATTTCGTGGAGCTTCCGCGAACAATCTTTTGATTGCGCTAGACCAAGAAGGCATTGCCGCGTCCTCCGGTTCAACTTGCACTATTAAAACAGTTACTCCTTCAGAAGTTCTCCTTGCTCTTGGCCGCAGTGAAGAAGAAGCCAAGCAAAGCATCCGTTTTACTCTCGGCCGTGGAACGACGAGAGAGGACATCGATTACACCGTTTCTATGCTTGAGAAAATAGGAAGGAGAATTTAATGCGCATGGCCTTGACAAGAGTCAAGTATTTAACGTATAATATAACCAGCGCATCGGGGAAAAATATCTTGTCGTACCGAGGTGTCATATGCCCATTCACCCATCTTTACTCGCGATGGCTTGGGTAGTGAAAGAGGGGGCAATTCCTCCCGCGGACGGAACCGCTTGGATACTTTTTGAGAGCACATTGAAATTTCCTACGCTTGCAGAGGTTCACGCACGCTATGATTCTCACTTTAAAGCATTGCGTGAAAGAGGAGACCCACTGGCGGACGCGAAGGAGGCGTCATTTTATAGAGCAATAATGTACAGTTTTGCCGAGATAGGTCCAAGCGGCATATTAATTGTACACTGCCCTTACGTTCCAATCGATTAAGACTGCGCTATCGTGACGAAAAAGGAGGATTTGCAGTGAATGAGAACGGACATAGGATTGGCAACTGGGTGCTGTTCGGGGTCGCAGCGCTGTTTACTGTCGGCCTCGGGACATGGTTTACATTCGCTTTTTTTAGAAAAGAGTGGGACGTGAATGATGTTTCGCTCGAGGTAGTGCTACTCGGCCTTGGCGCGATATCGGCTTATGCCGGGCACAATAAGTTCTTCAAGACACGTTGCGGAACCAATGGAAGGGCAAAGCCCGGCGAGTGGATTTTTGGCCTCCTCATGGCGTGGGCGGTCGTAATGCTCACCCTATATCAGACAAAAGCCTTATCGCATTGGAAAGAGATGAAGGAGCTTGTTATGCCCGAGCAGTTCATTTTTTTCCTGGGGGCAGTGATCGCGATTTTTACCGGCACAAGGGCGTGGGACATATTTTTTTCTACCCGCGACAATCACAAGAAATAACAGGGCAGAGAAGAAACGCAAAAGTAACGCCTCGGCATTATTGCCCGGGCTTTTCATTTTTGTTAAAATAGAGTTATGCAAAAAAGTATAGCCACAATATTATTATCTCTTGTCGCTGGTGTGGCCGGCGGTTCTTTTGCGGTTCAGTATTTTGGCGCGGAAGGCGAAAGACTAATCACTGAAAAAGAAACCGTAACGGAAAAAGAATATATACCCCAGACAACGCATGAGCAGAAGGTTATCAATGTCGTCAAAGAAGTTTCAGGAGGGGTGGTGAACGTCATTGCCTCAAAGGACGTTCCGGTGTTTGAGCAGTTTTATCGCTCGCCATTTCGAGACAATCCTCTGTTCGAACAATTTTTCCCGGAATTTCAAATCCCTGAACTCAAACAAAAAGGCACGGAAAAACGAGAGGTCTCCGCGGGTACGGGGTTTGTGGTATCCCAAGATGGCCTTATTGTAACAAACAAGCATGTAGTTT
>JBASTI010000065.1:0-5529 GCA_049274815.1 Candidatus Spechtbacterales bacterium
ACAACGCGCTCAAGAAGGAAATGCCAGTCGAGATGGACGAGCTTGCTTCTGTTGAGGGGCTTGGCCCCAAGGGCATAAATACGCTTTATAAAAAGTTAAAAATTACAAATTTAAAGGACTTGGAAAAGGCCGCAAAAGCCGGCCAAATCAGAAAGCTTGAAGGTTTTGGCGAAAAGAGCGAGAAAAATATTTTAGAGGGCATTGAGTTTGTAAGGAAAAATTCGGGGCGCATGCTTCTTGGATATGCCTGGCCAAGGGTGCAGGCGCTTATCGAAGAATTCAAAGAGATGAAGGAAGTGGAAAATATTTCGCCGGCGGGCTCATTGCGAAGAAGAAAAGAGACTATAGGCGATATTGATATTCTTGTCGCTACAAAAGAGCCGGAAAAGATTATGAAAAAGTTTGTGAGCATGCCGGATGTGATAAGGGTCTGGGGCAAGGGCGAAACAAAAGCATCAGTGCGAGTTTTGGGCAACTTCGATATCGATCTTCGCGTTGTGCCAAAAGAGAGCTGGGGAGCGGCGCTCCAGTATTTCACCGGTAGTAAAGCGCATAATATAAAACTGAGGCAGATTGCTATTGAAAAGGGGTTAAAGCTCAATGAATATGGATTGTTCCGTGGCAAAAAAATGATTGCGGGAGCGACTGAAGAAGAAGTGTATAAGGCGCTTGGCCTTGCTTGTCCGGAGCCCGAGATTCGCGAAGATACAGGCGAGATTGAAATACTGCATAGGGGCGAGTCTCTGCCGAAGATAATTGAATACGGTTCGCTTCAGGGCGACTTGCAGGTTCAGACCAACTGGACAGATGGGGATCATTCCATGGAAGAAATGGCAAAGGCGGCGAGAGAAGCTGGACTTAAATATATCGCAATTACCGATCACACAAAGAGTTTGGCAATGACAGGGGGATCGGACGAAAAAAAACTTTTGCGGCAGATTACAGAAATTGATCGGCTGAATAAAGAAATAGAGGGCATCACAATTCTCAAGGGCGCTGAAGTAAATATAATGAAAGATGGAACGCTCGATATAGAAGACGAGGTACTCGCAAAGCTTGATGTCGTCGGGGCGTCTGTGCACTCATTATTCAAAATGTCCAAAAAAGATATGACAGAAAGAATAGTGAGGGCGATTTCGAATCCCAATGTTGACATTCTTTTTCACCCAACGGGGCGGTTAATCCAAAAAAGAGAAGCGTATGATGTAGATATGGATATAATAACAAAAGAAGCGGTAAAGACAGGGACGATTTTGGAAATAAATGCTTTTCCCTCCCGGCTCGATTTATCTGACGAGCATATACGGATGGCAGTTGTGGCGGGAGCAAAGTTCGTGATTGACTCCGACGCGCACAACAAGGAACATTTTAAATACCTGGAATTTGGCATTGCGCAAGCGCGAAGGGGATGGGCAACGGCGCAAGATGTTGTCAACACCTTGCCAGTTGATAAATTTTTGAGTAGATTAAAGGTATAATCTGATCTTTGACAAAGAGGAGGTGGTTGTATGTGCGGAGTTTTCGGGATTGCCTCTCAAAATGACGGAGTTGCCAGTTTGACTTACCTTGGACTATTCGCTCTCCAGCATAGAGGGCAAGAGGGCGCCGGTATGGCCGTATCCAACGAAGGAAAAATATATCTACACAAGGCAATGGGTACGATTGACTGGGTTTTCAGGAGACAAATTCCCCTTGAAAGGCGAGTGGATTTTATACGCAGCAATTGCGATATGCCCCGCCGTGACCTCATAGAAGAAGTGGCTGAATTTGAAAGGAGACAGGAAGAAGAGGTGCTTGAGGGGATTCGCGGCAGGGTTAGCATAGGGCATGTGCTCTATTCCACCACAGGCGCAAGCGGCAACAAGAATATACATCCAATCCTTTTTTATTTCAAAGGCGAGTCGGCGTGCGTTGCGCACAATGGGAATATCATAGGACTCAAGAAGTTAAGGGAGATTGTGAAAGAAAGGGGGGGGTATAACTTCGAGGGCACCACTGACACGGAGCTAATCGCAGCGCTGATCGCAACTTCGTCGCAGAGTGATTTTTACTCGGCCTTGCTTGAAACCTTGCCTCTGCTCAATGGCGCGTTTTCACTCGTGTTTCTTCATAATGAGACGGTATACGCAGTAAAAGATAAGTTTGCGATTCGACCTCTATGTGTAGGCCGGACAGAAGATTCATATATCGTAGCATCCGAGACAAATGCCCTTGATCTCCTTAAGGCCGAATTTCTGAAAGAGCTGGGGCCCGGAGAAGGCGTGATACTACGCCCCGGCTCTATTAAGGATTTCAAATGGTGCGATGACGGTCTATGGCGAAGTTGTATCTTTGATCATGGCGTGTATTTCTCCCGCCCTGACAGCCATATTAGGGGAAGAAGTGCGAAGGAGACAAGGGTGGTTTCTGGCAGGTTGCTTGCGCGGGCGCATCCGGTTTTTCACGCCGATATTGTAATTCCTGTACCAGACTCGGGCAATGCTCCGGCAGAAGGGTATGCAGAGGAATCATCTATCCCGCTGTGCAACGCTATTATCAGATCTCACTTCACCGGGAGGACATTTATTCAACCGGTTGTACGGCTTCGGTATCTATATCGCGGGATTAAATATAATCCAATTCAAAGTGATGTTGAGGGAATGGTTGTCGTGGTTGTGGATGACTCCATTGTGCGTGGAACAACTATGCCTTACATTGTGAAACTTTTGAAAGATGCCGGGGCAAAAGAAGTCCATGTGCGCGTTGCTGCTGCTCCCCTTAGAGAGCCATGCTTCCTCGGCGTAGATCTTCCGTGGCGCAAGGATTACATCGCAAATAAAATTGATGAAAGCGGAAATATAGTCGCAAGGACGGTAGAGGAAATTCGGCAGGAGATTGAGAAACTGGCCGGAGTGAAGCTTGATTCGCTCGCTTATCTCTCCCTTGATGATCTTATCCGAGCGACTGGCTTGCCAGCAAGTTCGTGGTGTACCGGTTGCTTCGATCGCAATTGGCCCGTATCCCTCGAAGAAGACGATTATAATCCAAAATCAAAATAAATAGCCCGATACAATGATCGGGCTTTTTACTTTGTTATCTTTTCTGTCAGTTCCTTGAAGATCTCCGGATTATTGCGGGCAAGTTCGGATAAAACTTTTCTATCTAGTTCAATATTATTTTGTTTTAAGCCGTGGATGAATTTGGAATATGAAAGATCGTTTTTTCGGCAAGCCGCGTTTATCTGGATATTCCAAAGCGAGCGCATATCGCGCTTTTTTTGTTTGCGGCCTACATAGGAATTTGCCCAGGCATGGTGAACCGCCTCGCGCGCTAAGCGGTAGACATTTTTCCTTCGCCAGCGAAAACCCTTGGCGTGTTCTAATATTCTTTTTCGTTTTGTGGCCCGGACTCGGCCGCGTTTGATGCGCATTGTTATTTATATATAGGGTAATAACTTCTTTACCGCCCTTGCCTCTGCCCCGGTAAGCTCAAGCCAGCGTCTTTTTAGGCGTCTTTTCTTTCCAGTATCCTTTGCTTTGAAATGATCCTGATGCATTGCTCGATGCAGGACCTTTCCGGTTGATGTTATTTTGAAACGTTTGATGACTGATTTTTTTGTTTTTAGTTTCATTTTTTGTTTATTATCATCATTATTCCCATTGGAAAGTTTTTCGGCTCTTGCTCCATTTTGTAGGACTCCGTAATGAGCGATAAAAAGCTTCCCAAGCGCTTATTCGCGAAATCGCGCAGGCTTTTTTCTCTACCCCTTAATACCATTTGTATTCGCACTTTATAGCGCTTCTGGAGGAATTTGTCTACTTGGCTTGCCCTGAAAGCAAGATCACTACCCGTGGTGCGGACGCTGAAACGAATTATTTTTGTTTCGCTCTTTTGCCCCTTGCGTCCCTCTTTGTCCCTTCTCTTTTCCTGATATAAAAACTTTCCATATTCCATTACCTTTGCCACCGGTGGGTTTGCGGCCGGGGCAATTTCTATTAAATCGAGATTGCTTTCCCGCGCCATTTTAAGCGCATCCTCTGTCTTTAAGACTCCCAAGTTTTTACCCTCGCTGTCTATTACGCGAAGTTCGGGGACGCGTATTTGATTGTTTAGTCGTGGTCTTCTAATCAAAATAAATTAATTATAGTGCTTGCACCGCGAAGCTTTAAAGGAGCGAAGTGGTGGAGATGAAGGGAATTGAACCCTTGTCTGGACAATATTTTCAAAACACTTCTACAAACATAGTTTCGTTGTTGTCCAAAGATCTTTTAGACGTTTTGAAATAGGAAGTTAAAACGAAACAAAATCTTACTATTTCTATCCTCTTTGTTTTCGAATGTTCAGTGAGAAAATTGAACACTCTATCTCGATGTATGGCGCTCGCTTCACTTATCGAGAATGAGCGGGCGGGCGGTTTACGTTATTTAGGCGTAAACTAGCGCAGGGGTCGGAGCGCCCGCAAAGGCGTTCTTTACCTTGCTAAATAAGTTTGCACTTATTGTTTTTCTCAAAGTTTAACGAGTTTTGAGAATACTCGGTTTGCGTAAATCGAAAACAATTATCCATCGAAGCCTGTCATCCCCGAAGGCGGGCTACCTTAATTTCATCGCCCTATCCATTTCTTTCATCGCGGTTTTTTTCTTTAGCGATTCCCTCTTCTCATGTTTTTTCTTACCTTTCCCAATGCCGATCGCGATCTTGATTTTTCCTTTCTTAGCATACACCGAAAGGGGGAGAAGAGTCAATCCCTGGGATTTCGATTTGCCGATGAGCGTGTTTATTTCCGCGCGTTTTAATAAAAGTTTTCTTGAACGTGTTGGGTCGTAGTCGCGCGGCATATTTTTTGGCTGGTAAGGAGATATGTGGGCGTTCAAAAGATACGCCTCGTTATCCTTTATCGAGACATACGCGCCCTTTAAGCTGATATGCCCAAGTTTCACTGACTTCACTTCAAATCCCGCCAATACAATACCCGCCTCGCATGTTTCAAGGATTTCATAATCAAGATACGCCTTTTTATTTTTCGCGAGCGTTGACATAGCTATTGTTCATAGTGTAATATATTGGTAGTTCTTAGACAAGCTTGGAGGTAAGGAAAATGACACAATGGCGAGGGATAATTGAGGAATTCAAGGAGTTTTTGCCGATAACCGATAAGACGCCCTTCATAACATTGGGTGAAGGCAATACGCCTCTCGTGTGGGCAAAGCGCCTTGCGAGAGAAATCGGATTTAAGGGGCAGCTTCATTTGAAGTATGAGGGCGCGAATCCCACTGGCTCTTTTAAGGACAGGGGAATGGCTGTTGCCGTGTCAAAGGCGCTTGAAGAGGGAGCGGAGATGTTGATGTGCGCCTCTACCGGGAATACGGCCTCTTCTGCCGCGGCATACGGAGCAAAAGCGGGATTGCCAGTCGCTGTACTTGTTCCAAGAGGTGGAGTTGCTTCTGGCAAGCGCACGCAGATTCTTGCATACGGGGCAAAACTCGTTGAGATAAAGTCCAATTTTGACGCATGTCAGGAGATTGTAAAGGCGCTTGTAAAAAAATATCC
>JBASTI010000066.1:0-8848 GCA_049274815.1 Candidatus Spechtbacterales bacterium
CCGCGAGACGACGGACTGGGTGCCACGCCTTGGGACGGTTCAGGGGTGGGGAATGATGACTTAAACTCTAGAAATTGACTAGGATCCGGACGCTCGGAGGCGGGGAGATCTTTGAAGCTCTCGCGGAATTTATCGCGTTCTCCGAAATATTCCTTGCGCTCCTCCTTGAACGCTTCGTCTTCGAGTTTTCGCAGGCCGTTGCTTGCAAGGTGGGTTGCTGAATTTGCTTGCCCAAATGCCGCTCCTGTTTTTCCCTGCGAAATGAGCAGTGTTACATTTAAAAGATGGGAGTTTGCGTTGTCGTATAGCTGTCGTGCGGCGTTTTTGCCGGGATTATCGTCGCCGATCTCTACAAGTTTTTGCGAGAGTTTTTGCACAAGTTCCTCTGCCTTTTTTACTGTTTCGTCAAGATTTTCCTTGGAAACATTTGTCTCGGTTTTTCGCTCATCAAACTGGCGGAACTGCTGATTGATTTGCGGGGCAAATTGCTGTATTTGACTCTGGGCATCAGGATCGCTCTGAATCCTTAACCGGAATTCTTCCGTTTTCTTCAGGAAATCTTCTCCCCCAAGGAAGTTTTCAAATCTTCCCTGGATGCGCCCTGACTGCTCTTCTCGTATGTCCTCAAAAAAAGCAAATTGAGGTCCAAATTCTCTTTCAAATTCATCAAGCACAGCCATGTGTTCGGGGTCAAATCCCGCCATCATGCGCATCTTATCTTCTACCCTTCCAAATCCTCTTGCTTTTTCAATGTCTCCCTGCATCTCGGTCATTGCCTTTTTCTTCATTTCCTGCCAAAAGTCCTTTTTATCCGCGGGAATTATTCCTTCCATATCCGCGAGCGTTTGCATCATCTGTACATCGGGAGAGTTTTCTATCTCATTAAAGAAGTTATTCAAGTCGCCGGTTGTTTCCGCGTTTTCAAATTTTTCGCGCATCTTCTGCTCCATTTTGTGCTTGATGTCAAGGACGGCCGTAATGGTGCTTGGGTCAAGGTTTGCCTCAAGCTCTTTGACGATTCGGGCGTCTTCGAGTTTGCCGTCTTCCAAGTGCGCGATAAATACCTGTTTGCGCGTCTCGTCTTTAATGCCCTCCATGCGCTTTCCTATTCGTTCGCGGGTTTTTTCGCGGGCTTTTTCCATTTCTCCAAACATTTCCTTTCCCATATCAGCAAACGCGCCCAAAGAGTCAAAGGCCTCAAGGTGGCGCACTTCGTTGCCTCCCATTTTCTCAACATATTTATTGAATATTTTTCGTTGTTCTTCGCTTGTGTTGCCAAATTCCTCCTCAAATGCTTTTGAGGAATTCTCTATGGCGTTTTGTATCGCGCCTCTTGCGGCCAAGGGAACGAAATCTTTTACTTCCTCAAGTACGGTTATATTCCTAAACTGCCGGAAAGAGCTTCCTTTTTGTTCCTTAATAACCTCTTCAAATTTTTGTGCGAGCACATTCGGCTCAACAACTGTTGCCATGGATTCAGAAAAATGCTTCATTGCCATTGCTTTCGCTGCTTCAATTTCAGGGGCAATATCATCGCGGTTTTGCATAAACTTACCGAGGGCTTTGTGATGCTTTATCTGGCTGTCGGCGGCGTGCTTTACGACGAGCTCTATCTCCTCCTTTGTTTTTCCCGAATCTTTGAGGTTTTCAATGCGAACCTTTATCCGTCCGGTTTCTTTTTCGTAATCTTGTATCGCGTCTTTTACTCTGTCGTCATTGGCGTCGCCCTCTTCAAGTTTTTTTATTTCAATAATTCTTTCGTTAGCGAATTTGAGTTTCAGCTCCGCTTTCGCGGCCGGATCAAAGGCAAAGAACGACTGAAATCCTCGGCCAACATTTTTTAGGGCGTATAGAGGATTGCCCGGGAGTATATTTGGGTCGCCTACGCCAAGGTCTTGGTGAGTGACGTTTTGATCTTGTTCCGCAAGCTCTGTCGCTTGCGTGTCGGCCGCGGCAACATCCGCGGCCGTGGTTTCTTCCTGCGCGTTTACAAATAAAAATCCCAAGGCGAAGAAGATGGCGAGGGATGTGAAAAATACGAAAGTTTTAATGCTAAAATTTTGCGCGATAGTCATATGTTATAAATTAATTTTAATTTAGTTCTATTTTAACACTTTCCGCGAATTCTTTAACTGTGGATAACCCAAGATCGCCTTTTTTGCGATCCCGTACGGAGATTTTCTTTGATTTTTCCTCTTTTTCTCCGACTACTATAAGGTAGGGGATTTTTTGAAGCTGGCCCCCGCGTATTTTTTTGCCGAGGGTTTCGTTTTCGGTTCTAACGGTCACTCTTAAATTGCAAGCCAGCAGGGTTCCCGCGACATTTTCCGCGTATTTGTTGAATTTCTCGCTCACTGGAATTATCCAAATCTGCTCCGGCGCGAGCCAAAGGGGAAAGGCGCCCGCGTAGTGCTCTATAATTATGCCCATAAATCTTTCAATTGATCCAAGATACGCGCTATGAATCATAACCGGTGTCTTTTTGCTTCCGTCTTTATCTATGTATTCAAGGCCGAAGCGGCCGGGCATATTAAAATCTAGCTGCATGGTTGAAATTTGCCATTCCCGGCCCAAGCTGTCGTTGATCATGAAATCCATTTTGGGGCCATAAAATGCCGCTTCGCCCGCCGCACTTTCATATTTGATTTTATTGTTTTTTAATATTCCCTCCATCTGCTTTTGCGCTTTGTCCCAGAGAGCGTCATCTCCAAGGTATGCTTCTTTGTTATTTTCATCGCGCAGGGAAAGGCGAATCCTGTAGTCTTTTAATTCAAATTTTTTCACAACCGCTAAGACGCCGAGAAGCAGCGCGGCGAACTCCTGCTCAATTTGGTCTTCCCGCGCGAATGAATGGGAATCATCTGTGGTGATGGAACGCACGCGAGTAAGGCCCCCAAGTTCTCCCGCCTGTTCGTCTCGGTATGCTGTGGTTGTTTCATAGAATCGTACGGGCAGGTCTTTGTAGCTCCTCATGGATGAGGCGTAGATTTGAGTGTGGTGGGGGCAATTCATGGGTTTTAGTATAAGTTCGCTGTCTTTACCTCGTACATAGAAAATATCGTTTTTAAATTTAAGAAGATGCCCGGAGACTTTGTAGAGATCGGGCTTTGTAATATGGGGTATGTGGACGGCAAGATAACCCGCTTCGCGCTTTAGCGATTCGCTGAATTTTTGTAGTTCATTCCATATAATAGTGCCTTTTGGAGTAAAAAGGGGGAGTCCGGGTCCTACAAGATCAGAAAATGTAAAGAGACCAAGTTCCTTGCCTAGTTTTTTGTGGTCGCGTTTTTCCGCCTCCTCTATTTGTTTTAGGTACGCCTCAAGTTCCTTTTTGCTTTCAAAAGCTACCCCGTAGACGCGCTTGAGCATTGGGTTTTTTTCACTGCCTCGCCAATACGCGCCGGCAACCCGCGTGAGTTTAAAGGCATCAAGCGGCAAATTTTTTGTATTTTCCACATGTCCTCCGCGGCAGAGATCCAAAAACGCGTCGCCCATAGAGACCATGCCAACCTTGTCTCCTAGTTCATCGATTAATTCGAGTTTATACGGTTGATTTTCTTTTCCAAAGTGTTCCCGCGCTTTGTCCGCGTCCCATTCTTCCTTTTTAAATTCGTGCCCTTCTTTTGCGATCTTTATCATCTCTTTTTCAATCTTGGGCAAATCTTCTTCGCCTATCTTCGCGCTGTCAAAGTCATAATAGAATCCATTCTCAATCGCCGGCCCAATGCCAAATTTAACGCCTGGATACAGGCGCTTTACCGCCGCGGCAAGAAGATGGGCGAAAGAATGGCGTATGTTTTCTACGTAGTTTGCCATGATTTTATATTATAACTCTTTCACCTCCTCGCACAATATCTTGAGGGTGCCGTCTTTGTCGGAAAGACGGCCTTTTATTTTTACGGCCGCGCCTTCAATGAAAATTTCAGGATTTTTTTCTAAAACAGAGGGGAAGACAAGCCCCTCTATTTTCGAAGTCAAATCTTCAATGCCTATAAAGAGCATTGGCTGTCCGTTTTTTGTTGTAATTTTTTTGATGCTTGAAATAACGCCGGCGATAGAGAGCATCCGGCCCGTGTCACGGCCCGCGAGATTTTTTATTTTCGGAAGCAGTTTTATTTTGTCCTTGTATTCCTCCAGCGGATGGCTTGAGAGGTAGAATCCAAGAAGCTCTTTTTCCCAGGCAAGAGCTTGCTTTTTGGAAATTTCCCCCGCGGAGGCAAGGCGCAGCGAATTTTTGAACATCGGCTGGTCGGCAAAAAGACTTATCTGCGACGAATTCCCAATACTTTTTTGATCGCGCGAATATTTGAGAAGCGTGTCAATATTGGAGAGAAGCCTGTTGCGTTCTTCAAGATTATCAAACGCGCCGCATTTTATTAAACTCTCCAATGATTTTTTGTTCAAATCCTTGTCACGCACTCTTTCCAGAAGATTTTCCATGCTTGTAAATGCCCCATGCGCTGTTTTTTCTTTGATTATTTCTTCTACTATATGTTCACCGACGTTTTTTACGGCAGCAAGTCCGAATCTTATTCCCGCGGGAGTGACGCTAAACTGCTGGTCGCTCTCGTTGATGTCCGGTGGCAACACTTTTATTTCCATTTCTTTGCATTCGTCAATAAGGAATGAAATGCGGTCAATGTTCCTCTGCTCCGCGTTCAAAAGTGCCGCCATAAACTCGGCGGGGTAGTGGGCCTTAAGATACGCGGTCTGGAACCCCACGGTCGCGTAGCAGGTAGAGTGCGCTTTGTTGAAGCCGTATCTTGCGAACGGCTCAACGAAATGGAATAGTTGCTCCGCCGTTGCTTTCTGTATTCCGTTTGCCATCATGCCCCGTACAAATTTTTCGCGCTGTTCATCAAGAAGTTCCTTAATTTTTTTGCCGATGGCCTTGCGCAACACATCTGCCTCCGCATAGGTAAATCCGGCAAGCTCGCGGGCAATTTGTAAAACTTGCTCCTGATACACCGCGATGCCGTAGGTGCTTTTAAGGATTGGCTCAAGGCTTGGGTGAAGGTAGGAAATCTGTGTTTTGTCATGCTTTCTGTTTATGAAATCAGGAATAAGCTCCATGGGGCCGGGTCGGTAGAGCGCAATCATCGCGACAATGTCTTCAAACGCGGTCGGGCGGAGTTCTTTTAGATATCGGCGCATACCCTGCGATTCCAGCTGAAATATTCCAACCGTGTTTGCCTGCTGAAGCAGTTTTATTGTTTTTTCGTCATCGAGCGGTATTTTATCCATATCTATGTCTTTGCCGTAGGCGCGTCGTATCTGTTCGCGCGCGTTTTCTATAATAGTAAGATTTTTTAGGCCCAGAAAATCCATTTTTAGAAGTCCGAGATCTTCAATCGCGTGCATCCCGTACTGGGATATCACGGCGGCGCTATTTTGCGATGATAGCTGTAGCGGCACAGAATTTGTAAGGGGCTCTTTTGTTATCACAACTCCACAGGCGTGGGTTGAGGCATGACGGGCGACTCCTTCTAGTTTTCTCGCGGCATCTATAAGTCGACGGGCGTCCGTATCACTTTGGTAAAGAAGGGCGAACTCCTGACTTTGTCTTAACGCCTGATCAAAATTCATCATCATGGGGATTGTTTTCGCAACTTTGTCGCAGTATTCATAGGGGTAGTTTAGAGCGCGGCCCACATCTCTTATCGAGGCGCGCGCGGCCATTGTGCCGAATGTAATGATTTGCGCGACATTTTCGCGCCCGTACTTCTGCGCTACATATACAAGGACTTCATCGCGTCTGGTATCGGCAAAATCAATATCAATATCGGGAAGCTCCCGACGGTCTTTTTGCAAAAATCTTTCAAAAATAAGATCGTATTTTAATGGGTCTATATTCGTAATGTTCAGGAGATAAGAAACTATTGAACCCGCGGCAGATCCTCTGCCGGGTCCCACTACGATGCCCCTGTCTTTTGCCCAATTCACAAAATCCTGCACTATTAAAAAATATGAAGCAAAGCCCATTTGTTTTATAACGCCAAGCTCATATTCGAGGCGTTCGGGGACGGGGCCGATCCCCGCGATTCTGCCATATCTTTTTAAGATTCCCTTCTTGCATAATTTTTTAAGATACGAATTTTCATCATATCCGGCAGGTACTGTAAAATAAGGCAGCTGATACTTGCCAAGTTCTATTTCCACATTGCACAGGCCCGCGATTTTTTGCGTATTTTCGATCGCCTCCGGCGTGCCCTGAAAGGCCGTGTGCATATCTTGGGGGGACTTTAGCGAAAAATCTTCATCTCGCATTGTAAGCCCCCGTTTTTTATCGGAAGTTTTTTCTCCTGTTTGGATCGCAAGCAATATGTCCTGGGCTTCGGCATCTTCGGGGCGAAGATAATGCGAGTCTTGCGTGGCCACAAGATTAACGGAAAACTTTTTTGCCAAATCTCCGAGATTTTTATTAAGCTTAACTTGTTCTGGGATATTTGGATGATGCTGGAGCTCAAGATAGAAGTTTTCTTTGCCGAATATGTTGAGATATTCCTTGATCAGTCTTTCCGCCTCATTTTTATTTCCGGATAATATTGCTTTTGGTATTTCTCCGTTCAAGCACCCCGATAACGCGATGAGGCCTTCGGAGTATTGTGAAAGAAGTTTTTTATCAACACGCGGCTTATAATAAAATCCTTCAAGGTGGGATTTGGTTGAGAGCTGTATAAGATTTTTATAACCTTGGTTGCTCTTCGCGAGCAGAGTGAGGTGATATCGCTTGTCATCTATATTCGGTTGTTTGTCATGCATGGAACGCGCCGCTACATACGCTTCCATTCCAAAAATCGGTTTGATGCCTCTTTTTTTTGCCTCTTTATAAAATTCTATATTTCCGTAGAGCACTCCGTGGTCTGTAAGCGCGATAGAATCCATGCCGAGTTCCTTCGCGTAATCCAGCATGTTGGGGATTTTAGATAGGCCATCAAGAAGAGAGTAGTGAGAATGAACATGTAAATGAGTGAATTTTTTATCCATTGTATTCAGATTATATCACTTCATAATTTATTTACAAATTTTGCCTTTTATTAGAGATGTGCTATTATGCAAATAGTAATTTTACAAAAGCGGAGGCAATAATATGCAGAGAGTAAATTCCAGCAGGGCTCTGGATATTTGCGTGAAAGAAAGATGGCTGCGCATAGCTGTTTACTCCATAATCGGGGGATTGGTCGGGGGTATTCTCTGGGCCTTTTTGTTCGCAATACTATATGTTTTTGCAGAGTGTTTTGTGATGATGAATCTTTATCTTGTCTGCAATAACAATTTCGGTGCCCGAATATGCGGGGAAATGGTGCGTCGATCAAAAAACTTTTGCCCGAAGTGCGGAAGTAAAATCCCGGATAACCTAAAAGGTTTTAGCCAGCCGCCAAGCGACCAGAGCTCCTGATTAACCCGGGAGCTTTTATGTTAGAATTGAATTACTATGCCGCTCGATTTTCTATATGAGAAAAAGTTAAGAAAGCAGGGTTATCGGGTCGTGTTTGGAATTGACGAGGTGGGAGTCGGTCCGCTTGCCGGGCCGGTGGTCGCCTGCGCCGTGACAATTCCCGCGTTTTTTGTTTTTGGAAATATAGCAAGATCAATAAAAATTATTAAAAAGCTTAAAGATTCTAAAAAATTATCACACAAACAAAGAGAAGATTTTTTGCGTAGCTTTGAAGATAGGGGAGAATTGGCGTGGGAGATCGCGAGCGTATACCCAAGAGTTATTGACCGCATCAATATTTATGAAGCAAGGCGTAAGGCCGCGATGATATCAGCGCAAAAATTAGAAAAATCAATCGGCAGAAAAGCGGATATCATAATTCTCGACGGCAGGGGAAGGATCGCTATCAATCGGGAGCAGCAGGCAATTGTGAAAGGGGATGAAAAGGTCGCCTTGTGTGCCATTGCGTCTATAATCGCCAAAGTCGCTCGCGATCGCGCGATGCTCCGCTATCATAAGAAATATCCGGAATATAGATTTGATTCGCACAAAGGATATGGTACGAAGATGCATTTTCAAATGCTCAAAAAATACGGCCCCTCCGAGATACACAGGGTCAGTTTTCGGCTTGCCTAAGCCAATGGGCAGTAAAACTATTGACAAAATGTTAGATATATGCTATAATGGTGGCAAGTGGCACAAGGACGAACGGTACATTGTCATTAACATTTGAGACGAGCGATGGTGAGGTAAGAGGCTATATGCCTTGTTTATCTCACCATCGGTCGCCTCAAGGTGACCACTTTACAACTTTATAGGGAACGGGGCTCTCGCAAGAGAACCCTGTTTCCAAATAAGGTTATAAAATGTTCGTTGAAAGATTAGCTTCCGGAATGCACATTTCTGAAAGTGTATATTCCGGAGGCTAAAGTTAGGCGGGAGGGAAAAATGGGAAAGCTCGGACAATGGCGAGACTCAGGGCCTGTGCAGGCCCTCGAACTCACGGTGTTTTTGGCCTCGGGGGCAATAGCCCTCGTGGCCCTAGTGTGGTACTTTCTCTAGAAGGTCCACGCGGAGGGAGAGGAATCGGTTAGATACCATCCTCTCCCTTCAACCCAATTTTTAGTCCATAAAGAAATTTACGGGCTGAAAAGTGGGGAGATGTTTGAAAATAAAAAATCCTTCACGCAGAAAGATTCTTTAAGAGGGGCCTTACTTTTTGATTAAAAGCTCGAAAAGTAGTAAGATAAGATCATGCTCCCCATTCTTGAGGTTCGACAACTCACTAAACAGTATAAAGATTCACTTGCCGTGGATCACGTTTCGTTTGCGATTGGCGAAGGCGAAGTGGTTGGCCTTGTGGGCCCCAACGGCGCGGGGAAAACGACAATTATCCATATGATTCTTTCC
>JBASTI010000067.1:0-1848 GCA_049274815.1 Candidatus Spechtbacterales bacterium
TTCGCGAAAAGCGGATTAGTTTCTCGCAATTTTCTTACTTTTTCTGGAGAAAACAAATATATACAAAATCTCCAAAATCGCAAGGGTATTTAGGATGAGTATTGCGACAAACCATTTCTTCTCTCCCATCTTTGCCGCGCGCCACAAAGCAGCCCCTTTCCATGGAATAGTCCAAAGCGCGATAAGAAACGTAATTATCGACAAATTGTTTCCTAATATTTCAGGCATTGGTGGACCTGGCGAGAATCGAACTCGCGCCTCCGCAATGCGAATGCGGCGTTTTACCACTTAACTACAGGCCCTATTTTGCTTTCTCCGCAATGGGCAGAGATATACCGATAATCCTGCCCTCAAGTTTCAACACATCAACCTCCATATTTTCTTTCAAAAACTTGCTTTTTTCGCCAATCTGCTCTCCGGTAAGAGAAAAGCGTATGGCTGGATTCTTTGAATCTACAAACATATATTGATCCTTATGAAAATACAAAAGTTTTGCCTTGTCTTTTGCAATCTCTTCCTCCGCAAATTTATCTAAAGAATCGTTTATATTTACCATAAATTCGGAGTGCCGAGAATTGAACTCGGGCCTCACCCTCCCGAAGGGTGTATACTGCCGCTATACTACACTCCGTTTACTCACTTTACCCAATATTTCTCTTTCACCTCCTCGTCCACAGCCCTCTCGAATTCTTGCTCTTTTTCGCGCGCCTTTTTGGTAAGTTCCTGCAATTCCCGATCGGTCAATTTGCCAAGGGCATCTACCCTATCCTTCAAATACTTCTTGGTGTTCCGTTTCGGTTCGTCTAACACATCGTCCAACAAAATAGCGAGTATTTGTCCAACTTTCGGCCCCGGCTCAATTCCCAAAAGCTCCATTATGTCATCGCCGTTGACCTTGAGCATCTTTGGCGAAATGGGATCTTTCTGCACTTTTTCCACCATATACTGAAAATGGCGAAGTCGATAGGGCTCCGGCTTGGGCACGCCAGACCCCATTCTATCGCAAATACGCACTTTTATAAGGTCGTCCATATTTTCCGGGCCCACTTTCGCCACAAGCCGGCGTACTGATTTCGCTGTAACCTCGCCGACATTATAGTAAAAAAGATGGTGTTTGACAAGCATGCTTATATCGTGTTCTAATTTCAAAGGAAAACGGAGCCGGCGCAATACTTTGCTTGTAATCTTGCCACCAGCAATCTCGTGTCCATAAAAGGTTGAGTCCGGCCCCTCGCCCCTTTTTGTGGTTGGCTTGCCGACATCGTGCAGTAATGCCGCCAATTTCACATGAAAAGGGTAGTCGTGCTTTGCCCCCCATTTTAGCGCGAGGATGTTGTGCTCAAAGACCGTATAAATATGGTGCTTGTTCTGGCCTACGCCTATGCCTGCCGTAAGTTCCGGCAAAATAATATGAAGCAGGTCGGAATCTCTCAGAAGAAGAACGCCATCATACGCCTTTTTAGAGTCAATGACTTTCATAAACTCATCGCGTACGCGCTCTTTCGCGATAAAATCTACGGTTTTCGCGTTTTCCTTTATTGCCTGAAACGTATTTTCTTCAATGCTAAAGCCGAGCTCTGTAGCCAATCTTACAGCCCTCATCATTCGCAGGGCGTCTTCGGAAAATCTGTCTTTTGGCTCCCCAACCGCGCGTATAATTTTATTAGATAAGTCTTCTTGTCCATTGAAAAGATCAGATATCTCGCCTTCACTAGTCATTGCCATTGCGTTTATGGTAAAATCTCTTCTCTTGAGGTCTTCCTCCAAAGAAGCTGTAAATTGTACCTTGTCGGGATGTCTCTTGTCTGTGTATTTTTCTTCAACCCTAAAAGTTGTTATCTCCACAAC
>JBASTI010000068.1:0-1677 GCA_049274815.1 Candidatus Spechtbacterales bacterium
AAAAATATTTTAGGGTCGCGCTCAAGCCCCTTTTCATATATTTCACTGTTGCCTAAAACTTTATGGGCGTTTGATATCTCCTCAATAAATTGCGAGGGAAAAAGCTCCCTGCCATCCTCGCGCGTGCGTGGGTAGCTTATGTACACTCCTTTCCGCGCACGTGTGAGTGCCACATAAAACAACCGGCGCTCATCGTCCTCTTTGTCAATAATGGATATCTGGGGAGCGAGTGGCGGCTTCAACAGTTGCCGAGTATGCCGCTTACCCCAATGCCCCATATTCGCGCCTACAATAAAAACATAGTCAAACTCTAGTCCCTTTGCCCTGTGCGCGGTCATCAGGCGCGCAGCACTCCGTTTCGTCGCAAGTTTTCTTTCCCGCAAAGAAATCCCCCTTTCCTCTATCAGCTCAAGGTGACGCACGAAATCCCGAAGCGTATAATTTTTGTTTTCAGCCGCGAGGCGTTTGGCGAACGAATGTATGGTGCGTACGCGATCGATTCCCTCTATATAATCCTCTTTGGCTAGCACATGATCGAAAAAACCCGACTCTCGCACAATACTTTCAAAAACCTGCGGCGCGCTTTTGTTGTACGTGCGCTTATTCCATAAAGAGAGCTTAGAATAAAAATTATTCAGCCGCGAAGCGCAAGATACGCCAAGCGCCCGCATGCGATTTTTACTTCCAAGCGCGTCATGCAAAGAGTACGGCCTCCGCTCGAAGAGTTTATATATATCAAGAGAGGGAATTTTTAAAAAATCCACGTAAAGAGCTTGCGCGAGCTTTCCATCCGAGCCAAAATCGGCAACCGCCCGAAGGATCAAAAATAAATTTTTAATATCGTTGTTTTCAAGTAATTGCTCATCGGATTCTACGCGATAGGGCACGCCGCTTTTCTGAAGGATATCCCGGATAGGAAAAGCGTCGCGATTATCCCTATAAAGGACTGCTATCTCTTTTGGATCCGCGCCGTTTTTTACAAGCCTCTTGATTTTGCGGGCAATAAAATAATTTTCGGGGGCTACGTTTTGGAAAGAATATATCCTTATTTTTTTTTCGGGATACTCGGATTTTGCGATAAGCGCCGCATGCATGATACTCCCCGACGCATCCAAAATACTCTGCGTTGAACGATAATTTTCCTTTAGCATAATTATTTTTGCGGCAGGATATCGCGAGTGAAAATATAAAAAATTCGCCAGATTCGCGCCCTGGAATCTATATATGGACTGTTTTTCGTCGCCGACAACAAAGATATTCGGATTACTTTGATGAGCGCACAAAAGCTCAAGGACCCTATTTTGCGATTGGTTCGTATCCTGATGCTCATCCGCTAAAAGGTACTTGTATTGCTCTTGTAACCTTTGAAGCAAAATCTCATCACTTTCCAACCGCAGAACCACAGAAAGAATAATATCATCGTAATCGTACCCCACGCCTTGCAGCTTCTCTTGATAATCCCTGTATACCGCGACCATCTCCTTGTTCTTTAGAATATTACGCTCCCATTCCTGATATTTTCCTTTCATTTTGCCTTTGTGCGGGCCGGACCCATGATGCAAATCCTCTACATTTTGAAACTGTTTTTCTTCTTCCGCGACAAACTCACGCAACTTTTCCGGGCCAACCCCCTCTTTTTTTATTTCCGAAAAAGTACGGAGCAGTGGCGTAACATAC